>JAQCNM010000003.1 GCA_028275025.1 Halovenus sp. | reverse complement strand
AGACACACCCGAACAGTCACCCGGACACCGCCGCAACCGCGTCGGCGGCTGTCGCCCCCACCCGTTCGTAGAACCGCCCACGGAGACTCTCGGCGTGCTGTGACATCTGTGTCACCACCACGACACGGTCACGCTCGACAGTGAACACGATATCGAGGTCGGTACCGGCGAAGGTTCCGCGCATGACGAACTCCGAGTCGTCGTACAGCCCCTCGTGGTTCGGGGAGCACTTCCGGCAGACGTAACCGGACCCCGTCCGGAGTGCCGTCCGGAGCTGTTCGGGGCCGAGGTAGCGACCCCGCTTTTTTTCTGCCGTCGCGGTGACCCGGATGTCCTCGAGTGGTTGCTCTTCGCTCACGTCGAGTGCTCGGTCCGCGGAGAACAAAACAACACCGGAGCGGCCGGGAGGGTACGACGGTGACTGCCGGTATCGTCCTGTCGGGGGACAGATGACCCGCGTTGGCCGGGTCGTTTGGGTATGTCAGACTGCCTCGAACCGCGAGAGCTCTGACACCGACAGTCACCGCACCGCCGACCGACAACTCCGTCCATCCGACTGTGGTCGTACAATCGTCACCTGGTCTCGCCGAGACGACCCCGGGGTGGCTCAGAACCGGTCGGCCGTGCTGACGTGCATACCGACGAACCGCCACCCGTTGCTCGTGGCGGTCAGTGTGCCACTCCAGCGGGTGTCGAACTCGTACCTGACAGCCGTCTCCGCGTCGGTCCAGCCCATCGCCACTTTGTCGCTGAACCAGGCGTGGTCGTCCCGTTCACACACCCGGAGGGCCTCACTGTCTACCGCCCAGTCGGTCGTCGACTCGGTCTGTGCCCGGAGTCCGGACTCGATCTGTTCGGCCCCGACCAGTTGCTCCGAGATACCGAACTTCACGAACGGGTCGTCGCCGGGCTCCTCGGATGTGAAGTACGGCCCGAGCGGGTCACCCGCCCGGAGTGCATCGTAGTACGCGGTGATGGTTGCTCGCGGCTCCATACCCGACAGAGGGGTTCACCGAGGAAAGGTCACCGGTCGACTCCCCGTTGGATGGGGCCTCCCGGTGGCCGGTGGTGGTGAGACTGCGTTCAACCGGGCAAGAGCCCGGGCCGGGGGTAGCTCTACAGAGATAACAGGCAGAGTGGCTCGGGGTCGTTCGAGAGCGAGGCTCTCTCGTGATGAACGTTGGACGACGTCCAACGAACTTGCGAGCGGGCAATGCCCGCGAGTAACTGACGAGAATCTTCGATTCTCGAACCACGTGACCCCGAGGTAGCTCACGTGTACAGCGGGAACGCGTCGGTGAGTTCGTCGACCCGGGCACCGACCGACTGTGTTGTTTCATTATCCTCGGGGCTGTCGACGACGCGCGCGATGAGGTCTGTGACCTCGCGGATGGCCGTCTCGTCGAACCCACGGGTCGTGAGCGCAGGGGTCCCGATACGGATACCGGAGGGGTTGAACGCCGAGCGGGTCTCGCCGGGGACGGTGTTGGCGTTGAGCACGATACCGACATCCTCCAGTGCGGTCTCGACGTCTTTACCGGTCGTGTCCGGATGTGACTCCCGCAGGTCGACCAACACCAGGTGGTTGTCGGTGCCACCCGAGACGAGCGAGAAACCGTGGTCTTGCAGGCGCTCGGCCAGCACCTGTGCGTTCGTGGTGACCTGCTCGGCGTACGTCTCGAACGAGGGTTCGAGCGCCTCGGCGAAGCCAACAGCCTTTCCGGCGATGTTGTGCATCAGCGGGCCACCCTGTGCCCCGGGGAACACCGCCGAGTCGATGTCGTCGGCGTACGATTCCTCACACATGATGATGCCACCGCGGCCGGCACGGATGGTCTTGTGTGTGCTCCCGGTGACGAAGTCGGCAACCCCGACCGGCGAGGAGTGGACACCCGCCGCGACCAGACCGGTGATGTGTGCGATGTCGGCGAGGTGGTAGGCGTCGGCGGCGTCGGCGGCCGCCTGGATGCGCTCCCACTCCACCTCCCGGGGGTACGCCGAGTAGCCGGAGACGACGATGTCGGGGTCGAACGCCTCGGCCCGTTCGCGGAGCCCCTCGTAGTCGATGTAGCCGGTCTCGGGGTCGACCTGGTACTGCTCGACGGTGTAGGTCTGCCCGGTGAAGTTCGCCGGGTGACCGTGCGAGAGGTGGCCCCCGTCCTCGAGTTCGAGTGAGAGAATCCGGTCACCGGGGTCGAGCATCGACAGGTAGACCGCCATGTTCGCCTGGGTTCCGGAGTGGGGCTGCACGTTGACGTGGTCGGCCCCCCACAGCTCTCTCGCGCGGTCGATCGCGAGCTGTTCCACCGTATCGGCGTGTTCACAGCCGCCGTAGTAGCGCGCGCCAGGGTAGCCCTCGGCGTACTTGTTTGTCAGCTCCGAGCGCTGGGCCTGGAGCACGGCCTCACTGACGTGGTTCTCGCTAGCAATCATGGCAAGCGTGTCGTTCTGTCGCTCTCGTTCGGCGACCAGCGCGTCGGCGACCGCGGGGTCTGCCTTCCGCACCCTCTCGTAACTCATACCGAGAGTTAGAGCCCGCGAACAATAAGCTATCCCTCTCCGGACGCCTCTCGGTCGGAAACGGCGGACAGCGGTCACCAGCTCGGGGCGGCAGGGTCAGTCCGGTGGGAACTAACGGGTCCAGGGCCTCTGTGCCGAGAAACAAAGGGTAGCGTTCAAGCGCGTGCTCCTCGAAGGAGGTGGCATGTACGACCACGTCAAGGGGTTCCGGGACTTTTATGCGCCGGAGATGGCCGCACGCCGGGAGACAATCGACACCGTCGAGTCGGTCGCCCGAGGGTACGGGTTCCGGGAGGTCGGTACGCCGGCGCTCGAGTCGGCACAGATGTACGCCGACAAGAGTGGCGAGGAGATCCTGGAAGAGCTGTACGTCTTCGAGGACAAGGGTGGCCGCAAGGTTGCGCTGACGCCCGAGCTGACACCGACCGTCGCGCGGATGGTCGTCGCCAAACAGCAGGCGCTTGCAAAGCCGATAAAGTGGTTCTCGACCCGGCCGTTCTGGCGCTACGAGCAGGTCCAGCAGGGTCGGTTCCGGGAGTTCTACCAGACCAACATCGACATCTTCGGTTCGAGCGAGCCGACCGCGGACGCCGAGGTGCTCGCCGTGGCGGCCGACGCGCTCACCGGGCTGGGTCTCGAACCGACGGACTTCGAGTTTCGCGTCTCACACCGCGACATTCTCGGGGGTCTGCTCGCCGCGTTCGACGGCGAGATAGACCAACAGGCCGCCATCCGGGCTGTCGACAAACGCGAGAAGATAGAGCGAGACAGCTACGCCGACCTGCTGACGACGGCCGGACTCTCACCCGCGCAGGTCGACCGGTTCGACGACCTCCTGACGACACCCGCGGACCGATTGACGGAACTGGTGAGCTTCGCCGGCACGGACCGGGTCGCGGCGGCCGTCGGGAACCTGCAGGCGGTGCTCGACGCGGCGGCAGACCTCGGTGTGCGAGAGTACTGCAGCCTCTCGCTGACGACAGCCCGTGGGCTGGATTACTACACGGGTGTCGTCTTCGAGTGTTTCGACGCTACGGGTGACGTCTCGCGGTCGGTGTTCGGGGGTGGCCGCTACGACGACCTCATCGAGGGGTTCGGCGGTCAGCCGACACCGGCGGTCGGTGTCGCGCCCGGCTACGCGACACTGGCCCTGCTGTGTCAGCGGGCGGGGGTCTGGCCGGCCGAGGAGCTGGCGACCGACTACTACGTGCTCCAGGTCGGCGAGACACGCGAGACAGCCGCCCGTATCGCCCGCGACCTGCGCGGGCGGGGTCACGTCGTGGAGTCGGATGTCTCGGGGCGGAGCTTCGGCGCACAGCTCGACTACGCCGACAGCATCAACGCGGAGACGGTGGTCATCGTCGGCGAGCGGGACCTCGCCGACGGCGAGGTGACACTCAAGCAGATGTCGAGCGGTGACCAACAACAGGTTCCGGTCGAGGCGTTTCCCGGCGACCACGACCGGCCGACGGTCGACGACTTCGACTGAGAGCCGCCGGTCAGCCCCGCTCGTCGAGGATGCGTTCGACGATGTGTCGCGTCGAGAGCAGCTCCTCCGCGGACCGACGGGGTCGGGCCGAGGCACGCTCGACCGCACAGTCGATACCGTGGCGGTCGAGCGCGTCGGCGATGGCCGCCTCGTCGTGGTGCTGGTCGTGGCCGAGCACGATGACGTCCGGGTCGAGTTGCTCGATAGGAACAAAGATATCCTCGGGGTGGCCGAGTCGCGCACCGTCGACGGGGTCGAGTGCCCCGACCATCGCGACGCGCTGGCGACCCGGAACAACGGGCGGGTCTTTGTGGCTGACGTTCGAGACACGAGCGACGATAACCTCGAGCCGGTCACCCATCGACCGTGCCTCGCGCAAGTAGTGGACGTGACCGGGGTGGAGGATGTCGAACGTTCCCTGTGCGACGACTACTGTCATCGCCCCTCCCGCGTGTCGGTGTCTGCCTGCTCGTCGAGGTCTGCCTGTGTGAAATCGAAGAACTCCTCCTCGGGCGGTGTGGTCTCGTAGACCGGGAGCTCCGTTGGTCGGCCGTCGGTGTCGAACGCCTGCCAGTCGTCGGCACCGTACGGTGCGCCGACGATGATGTGAGCCTGGTTCCGCGAGAACGTCGCCAGGTCGGCGTCGCTCGGCCGCAACACACCGTTCGGGTGGGAGTGGATGGATCCGGCAGTGCTGAGGTCGTTTGGTACCTGTGTCGGTTTGAACTGTGCACTCGTCGGGTTGGTCTCCGTACCCGGGATCACCAGCACCTCCGTCAGGATGATTCCGTCGGCGTCGACACCGACCGTGTTTGCGGCCTCGCCGCGCAACACCCCCATGTACTCGTTGGGGTGTGCCTCCTCGGACGCCGCCAGCGCGAACTCGAGTGCAGACCCCGCGATACCGACGACCTCACTCGAACGGAACAGTCCCATGTCAGTTTATCTGGTCCGACACCTTCTAAGCGTTCCGGATACGGTGGCGCCGTCGCCGACTGTCCTACGGGCTCGGCCCGGACGGGGGTAGTCGGCTCCGTCAGTAGAACCCGCGCTGGACCTCGTCGTCGACGACGTCCTCGAACTCGGCGTCCAGCAGCCGCTCGGCCTCCGCGAAGGTGTCTGCGAGTTCGTCGACGCCGTTCGGGCGGCCGTGCTGGTCGAAGTCCATCGGTCCGTAGGCCGGGCTGTCGACCGCATCGAGCACGTCCTCGAGCATCGCCTGTGGGCTGGTCGGTGCGTCGGCGTGTGTCTCGACGACCGTTTCGAGGCGGCTCGCCTGTTTCTTTGCGGTCTCCTCGTCCTCGACGGGCTGTTGGATGCCAAAGAGACCGCCTGCATCCTCGTCACCGGGAAAGAGCGGCTCCAGGTCGTCGTCGACACTGCGGGCAACCCGTGTTCCGACACCGTCTACCTCGAAGGGGTTTCTGGCGTAGGTTTTGAGCTGGAACGTCCCGACCGACGGGTGGGCGAGGTAGAGGTCCTCGCCGATACCGCCGCGACGGTCACCGCCGACTGCCCGCCACCCTGCGGGGTCTGCATCGCTCTCTGCCACGTCCTGCAGTATATCGTCCCAATCTCGAACACGCATACCGTCTGTGGGGGCTCCAACGGATTAAGTGGTTTGTCTGCTCGCGGGTCGGCGTTTCTACCCCATCAGGGCTGTCGATGTTCCGTCGAGCCGCTGGGGACCACACTCGCCGACCGGTTCGAGAGGCTGCCGGCGACACGCAGGTACCGAAGCGGGGCTTGACCCGTCACGGCAGTTCCGAGGCGTGACAGCCTCGAACGCAGTCGTGGGACGGTCGGGTTCAGACTCGACTCGGCTGGGTTCCTGACAGCTGCACCCGACAGTGCAGAGGATACCCGGAACAAAGCAGTTGCTCGACTGACCGGGCACACGTCCGACGGTCGATGTCTGCACTGTCCGGAGTCACAACAACACGAGTCGGGCCAGACCCAGAAAGACCAGAAACCCGAGCACGTCGGTCGCGGTAGTGATGAAGATGGTCGCCGAGGTGGCGGGGTCGTAGCCGAGTCGGTCGAGCACGAGCGGTGTCACCGCACCGAAAAAACCCGCGATAACGAGATTCGCGACCATCGAGACACCGATAACCGCCCCGAGTTGGATACCGAACTCGCCAAACGAGAAGGCCACGGCGACGACCGCCACGAGGCCGCCGGTAATCAGTCCGTTGACCCCACCGGCGACAACCTCGTTAGCGACCACCTGCCGTCCGGTCGCCAGCGAGACCTGCCCCAGGGAGATTCCCCGTACGGTGACCGCCATCGCCTGTGTGCCCGCGTTCCCACCCATTCCCGCGACGACCGGCATGTACGCCGCCAGGATGGCCACGGCGGTGATTGTCGACTCGAACAGTCCGACGACCGCAGCGGCCAGAAACGCGGTAGCGAGATTGAGTATCAGCCACCGGTACCGTCGCCGGACCTTTGTTCCGGGGCTGTCGAGCACACTCTCGGCCTCGACGACACCGGTAAACTCGTAGAGGGTCTCCCCGGCGGCCGCCTCGGCCAGCGTCAGCACGTCGTCCGCCCGCACCACACCGAGCACACTGTCGTCGTCGTCGAGCACGACCACACTCCGCTCGCGGTTCGTCCGGAACACCTCGAGCACCGTCTCGTCGTCTCTGTCGTAACGTACCTGCGGTATCTCCTCGACGTGGTCGGTGACAGGGTTCCCGTCCCGCTCGGCAACCGAGAGGGCCGCCCCGGGGAGCCGTCCCACGAGGGACCCACCCTCCGTGACGAGGATACTCGGCACCCGTCCGGTCCGCTCCTCGAACCGTCGCACGCGCTCAATCACCTCGGCGGGGGTTCGGCTGGCGTCGACAGTCACGTAGTCCAGATCCATCAGTCCAGCCGCCGTCTCCGGGTCGAACGAGAGCAGAAACTCGACTTTCTCCCGGCGACTCTCGTCCAGGCTGGACAGCAGCGACGCGCGGCGCTCCTGACCGAGGGAGCCGAGCACGTCAGTCGCCTCGTCCGGGTCGAGGTAACGGACAAACGACTCGAGCTGTGACCGGCTCAGGTCGGCCAGCAGCGTCTGCCGGCTAGAGTCGGGAAGGGTAAAGAACACCTCACGCCGGCGCTCCGGGGGGAGTTCGGTAAACGGAATCGACGGCTCCGAGGCGAGTGTGATTCGCTCACGCAGCTTACCCCGCTGGGGTTCCATACACGATAGCAACGACCCGGCAGGTTAAATCTCCCCTGGGACCCCCGGCGGGCAGATAGCCACCCGGGACCGCCTCGGTCACCGGACACCCTTCGAACAGGGGTTGGGCTTTACTTGCTGGAGGTTGATATCCCGGTATGACAGAGGAACAGAACAGGGTGCGGCTCCCGCCCGACGAGGCGTTCTCCACCCTCGGAAACGAGATTCGAATCCGAATCCTCAGTGAGCTCGGCGACGCAGACGGGCCGCTGTCGTTCTCGGCGCTGTACGACCGGCTCGAGGTGTCTGACTCCGCGCAGTTCAACTACCACCTCGACAAGCTACTCGGGCACTTCGTCCGGAAACTCGACGACGGGTACGCGCTCTCCCGGCCGGGCCAGCGGGTCGTGGAGGCGATTCTCTCGGGGGCAGTCACGGACGACCCGGAGCTCGACCGAACGGGCGTCGAGGACCGCTGTTCGGCGTGTGACCGACAGCTCGAAATCGCGTGGCACAACGGGAGTATCGAGCTGTTCTGTACGGACTGTCAGCGGCGGTGGGAGCGGTCCTGGGGCCGGGTCGGTGGCCCACAGGAGGCACCGCTTGGCTATCTCGGTCGGCTCCCGTTTCCCCCGGCCGGCCTCGAGGACCGGACCCCGTCGGAGATTCTCCAGGCGGCGTACACCTGGACGAATCTGGAGCTGCTCGCGGTGGCGAGCGGGCTCTGCCCCCGCTGTGCGGCCACGGTCGAGCGGGAACTGAACGTCTGTGAGGACCACGACGCGAGTGAGGGACCCTGCGGGGCCTGCGGCACGAGCTACGCGATGCGGCTCACCGCCTCGTGTACGAACTGTCTCTACTCGGTCGGCAGCGCCGCCGCCTGGGGGCTGCTTCCGACGCCCGAGTTACTAACCTTCGTGTTCGACCACGGCATCAACCCTATCGCCCCGAACTCGGCCCACCGCCTCGACCAGGTGCTCAACGAGTACGACGAGACGATACACTCCCTCGAGCCGTTTCGTGCGACGATGACGTTCACCACGGACGGCAACAGCCTCCACCTGACCGTCGACAGGAGCCTCGGGATACGCGAGGTTGCGTAGTCAGTACGTTCTGGCGAAGTACGCCGTCTCCTCGGCGGGGTCACCGCAGATGGCACAGCTCCGGTGAATCGGCTCCGCCGCCCGGTCGAGCGGGACCATCACGATCTCGGCGGCGATGGCCTCTTTTATCGGTGTCTCACAGCCCTCGTCACCGCACCAGCCACACTTCACGTAGCCGCCGTGCCGACCGATCGTCCCCAGGATCTCCTCGCGACTCTCGGCCTCCCGGATTCCGGCCTCGAGTGTCTCCTCGGCGGTCGCGTACAGCTTTCCGTGCACCGTGTCCAGCTGTCGCTCGACCGAGTCGGCGAGACCCTCGCGGTCGACCGTGACGGTCTCGCCGTCGGGTCTGTGGACCAGTGTCGCCGTTTCTTCTGCACACTCGTTCGGACCGACCTCGAGCCGCAGGGGGACACCACGGAGCTCCCACTCGTTGTACTTGAACCCGGGGTTGCGGTTCTCCCGGTCGTCGAGTTCGACCCGCAGTCCCGCCTGTGACAGCGCAGACTCCACCTCGGCGGCGTACTCGAGCACCGCCGCCCGGTTGTCGGCCTGCCAGATAGGGACAATCACCACCTGGGGGTCTGCGAGTGTCGGCGGCAGCACCAGCCCCTGGTCGTCGCTGTGGGTCATGATCAGTGCACCCATCGCCCGCCAGGAGAGCCCCCAGGAGGTGGTGTGAGCGGTGCGGTCGCGCTCCTCACTGTCGGCGTAGGTGATGTCGAACGCCTCGGCAAAGGAGGTCCCCAGGTAGTGGGAGGTGCCTCCCTGGACGCTCTTGCCGTCGGGCATCAGCGCCTCGACAGTGGTGGTTGTGTCGGCACCGGGGAACTTGTCGTGGTCGGGTTTGCGCCCCTTCAGCACCGGCATCGCGAGTACCTCCTCGTAGACCCGCTCGTACTGGTCGAGTCGGAGCATCGTCTCGTCCCAGGCACCCTCGCGGTCGTGGTGTGCGGTGTGGCCCTCCTGCCAGAGAAACTCCTTCGTGCGAAAAAACGGTTTGGTCTCGGTGGCCTCCCACCGCACGACCGAACACCACTGGTTGAGACGCATCGGCAGGTCGCGGTGTGACCGTATCCACTGTGACATAAACGGAGCGATTATCGACTCGCTGGTCGGCCGCACCGCGAGTCGCTCGTCGAGCTCGTCGTACCCCCCTTCGGTGACCCACGCCACCTCCGGGTCGAACCCCTCGACGATGTCTTTCTCGCGCTCCAGGTAGCTCTCGGGGATGAACATCGGGAAGTAGGCGTTCGTGACACCGGTCTGTTTAAACCAGCCGTCCAGTGTATGTTTGAGTCGCTCCCAGATGTCGTACCCCCGCGGGCGGGTGACGATGAACCCACCCATCGGAGCGTAGTCGGCCAGCCCCGCCTTCTGGACCACCTCGGCGTACCAGTCACCGGTGCTGTGTTCCTTTGACTCGGTGATGCCGAGTTCCTGCTGTGTCTCCGGGTCGCTCATGCAAATCTTTCGACAGCGCAGCCATAAACTGTTTGCGCGTTCCACCAGGTACGCCCGCTGTGGGGCTCTCGACCGGCAGGCGAACCACAGCACAGTCGTGCCCTCGCGTCGGGAGGTTAGGGTGGAGAGTCGTCGCCCTGCGTGAACAGTCCAGTCGACATCAGCCGTCGTGCGATGGTCACGAGCCCGTTGTCGAACCCCCGGCCGAACACGGCCCGCTCCTGGTCGTTTCCGTCGCTCCCCGTCTCGTGGATCGTGCTCACGAGAATCGCACTCTCGTCGACCAGGAGCAACCGACTGATCTGGGTCTCGTCGTCGGCGGTGCCGGTTCCGGTCAACCAGTTTAGTCCGGAGACGAACACCTCCGCCGCCGGCAGTTCGTCCTGCACCTGTGTGCGCACCGATTCGGCTGTCGTGCCGACTACGATATCGGCCCCGCGCTCACCTGCCGTTTCGAGCTCTGCGACGAGCCCTCCGGTCAGCGCCGAGTCGCCGCCGAGCACGAGTACCACCTCCTGCTGGGCCTCGTCGATCAGCTGCTGGACACGGTTCGTGATCGCGTCTGTTCCGGAGAGTGCCCAGACCTGGTGGCTCGTGTCTGTCTCGTCGGGCGCGACGGCGCTGAGCCTCTCGAGCGCCTCCCTGAGTGACTCCGTTCGTGACTCGTGGGCCGACTGGAGGGTTGTTACCGCCTCCGCTACAGACACTGCGCGAAACTGCTGTGGGTTCGAGTGCTGTATCTCCACCAGTCCAGTCGATTCGAGTGTTCGCACAGCGTCGTACACCCGTGTCCGTGGCACGTCAGAGATCTCGCTTATCTCCTTTGCCGTTCCCTGCGGGAGCCGCGTCAGCGCAACAAATGCCTTTGCCTCGTACTCTCTGAGTCCAAGCTCTTGAAGTAATCTAACTGCCGTATCGTGATGTGTATCGTCTGTCATGGGTCCCAGTCCGTTGTTGACCGCCGAGTAGCCGCACACAGTTTGTCTCCCGAGATGAAAACATCTTCCGCTCAGACCGTTCACGCGGTGGACTCACCCCGCCAGGAACGGACGACCTCGTCTCGGTGGGACGTTCATTAACTCGCCTAATCACAACAACGCTTTACGTGCGGGGTTGCGACGATGACCTGGCATACAGCACCAGCATGGGTCCCAACTCGACTGTCGCTGTATGCCCCTCCTCTCAGGAGGCTTTCCTACCCTCACTCACAGAGCCCGACGGTCTGTCTACTGCCGTTTCAGTACCCGGCGGAGGTCCTGGCCGTGTGTCGCTGTATCCCGTCGTCGAGGCCTGTGGCCGTCAGACCGAACACTCTCGTGGTGGAGAGTTACCCGGTTCCGAGCCGGTGTGGCTGTGCCGTCTGAACCACAGGTCGCCCGGACCGAGGGTCGAGAGCCGTTGTTACGGATATCAGAGGTCGTCAGTCCAGAGAACCCCGAGGTAGGCACGCTCACCGTCGTACTGAACGGTGCCGATGTGTGTGTCTACCTCGGTGGTAGAGCCGTCGGAACAGCGGGCCGTAACCGCCGTTCTGAGGGGGAAGTTGGCCGACCCGAGGTCGGACAGAGCAACGGCCAACCCGCCGAGTTTGTCGGGCAGCGTGGTGTAGGCGGCTCCGACGAGGCTGGCACGGTCGTGTCCACAGAGTTTGGCGAACCGCTCGTTGACGAACGCGAACTCGCCGTCCTGGGCGACGAACACGCCGACGAGGTCCTGCTCTATGAGCCGCTGGTACCACGACAGCGCGTCCCAGAACTGCTGACGGGTGTGGTACCGACTGACCGCGTTGTCGATACGGTTCGCGAGGATGTCGTACTGCTGTGTCCCGCCGTGTTTTCGCACGTAATCGGTGACACCCGCTTCGATAGCCTTGCTAGCCAGCTCCTCGTCACCGGCTCCGGTCAGCAGTATAAACGGCACGTCGGGGTGCTGGTCACGAACTAGCTCCAGAAACTCGAGCCCATCTGTCATCGGCATCTGATAGTCCGAGACCACACAGTCGTACCGCCCCTCGGAGAGCTCCTGAACGCCCTCGACGGCACTCGTTGCAGTCGACACCGCGTACTCGGGGTTGTCCCGCTCGAGAATCGTCTTGACGAGGTCCGCGTACTCGGGGTTGTCGTCGACGTGGAGGACCCGAACCTCCTCGGACTGCTCGATCAGTACCTCCGGGATACTCACCTCGACGGACTCACGCTGTTTGGTCTGTGAGGTCTCGTTTCGCAGTACCGGTGGTTCGGCCTGTTCGACCCGCCGCCCCTCGGTCAGTGCATCGCGTGTCAGTATCAGTGTTTCTGGCATTGTTTCGGTCCCCGTGTTCCGGCACGACTGTCCGGTCGCCCGGGTTGTTCCAGTTGTTCGGTAGCCGGTTAGCTATCCTTCCTGGAACAGTATAACTATTGTGGGGATGACAGACCGTGCTGTTTATGTCACAAATGTTCAGAAAAATTTAAATTAAGCGCGACAGATAGTGTGAGTTGCAATATGACGGAATCACGAACCACGGCGTTCCTGCGCAACCACCCGAAGCTGCTCGCTGCACTGTTCGGCATGACCATCCTGCTGTCCCAGACCGGCGCTGCTCTTGCAGGAAACGGACAGACCGTCACCGGTTAAACCCGTAGAGTAACTGCTCGTTCTCGCGTGTGTCACGTAGCAAGAAAGTCCCGACAGTACCTCGAAACGCTTACCGAAGCTCCGAGGGGGTCGTCTCGTAGCTCCAGACGAGCGTGTCGTCGGTTGTTCTGACCGGAACGTTCTCCATGTCGAGAAACGTAGAGAGCTCCTCCGTCGAGACCCGGAACGTCCCAATCTCCCCCGAACTCAGGAAGAACTCGTCGTTTTCGGCGAGAAGCGGCCTGAACACGCTTCCCAACCCGGCGGTATCTGTTACAGACGTCTGGATGGTGACGTCGAACCCGTCCTGACAGGGGGTGACGTCGAGCAGGTTCGGGGTCTGGCTGGCCGCCTGTGTCACGGTCATCCCGCCGTCACCCACCACGATGTACTGTTTGCCGAGGATGTGCTGTTCGCGCGTCACACTGAGGGCGGCCCTGAGCGGGAACCCGGTGTTGAGCAGGCGGGCTGTCGTCTCGCCGACACGGACGGCCCGGTCGTTTGCGACGTCCGCGAGCGTGACGATACCGCCGACGGCACCCGCCTCGACGAGACCGAGCCCCTGCCGGTAGGAGCTACACGCGTTCAACAGAAAGGCGTCGACACCGGTCTCGGCCAGCGTGGTAGCGTCGAGCCGGCCGTCGGCACACTCGAACCCCTCGCCGTCGATGTGGCCGATGTAGTGCAGAAAGTCGGTGTCCGCGGCCAGTGTCGCCGCCAGCGCCTCGGTGCCGAGACCCCGTCGAACGGTCACGTCGAACGGAACCCGGTCGCGGTCCCCGTACACCCGGTCGACGATGTCACCCTCCTCTTTCATCTGCTCGTCGTTCACCACGACCGTGATACCGATATCGCCCTCCGTCGGGTCGCGGTCGAGGCGGTTGTGGAAGGCGTCGAGGGTGAGTTTGCTCGCACCGACCGGAACGTCGTCGCCGATCCAGGCCTGCTCGAGAGAGTCGGTGCGCTCGGGCTTGACCAGCGACATCTCGCTCGACGCGCCCACAGTCGAGCGTGTGCCCGCGGCCGAGGACCGGGTCAGCTCACCCGTCGCCGCGGCTGTCGTCGGCACCGGGGCCGGCTGTGGCTCGGTCGCCCGGACCACCGCGAGGTCGTCGACCACGAACGGGAGCTGTCTGACCGACTCCGGTGAGGGGTCGACGTGGGCGGTCAGTCGCCACTCGGGCACCTGCGGTTCGACCAACTCGTACGGCACCGAGAGAAACCGCTCGAGACGGGTGGCGAGTGACTCGCCGTACAACTCGGCCCAGTCGAGTGCGAGCGACCGCTCGAGTTCGACCCGTTCGTGCATCTTGAGCTTGTTCTTTCCCTCCGTTCGGGTGACTGCATCGAGGAGGAACACCTGCTTGAGGACACGTTCGACGGTCGTCTCGAACTGCTGTCGGCCGCCGAGCGGGTAGTCGAACCCGTTGTCGGTCACGATGCGTGGCTGTTGGCCCGGAACGACGGTCGCACCGAGCAGGTACGCGAGCGGTGCAACCGGGTAGATGTACTCGCAGGCGGGGGGCACCTCGATGCGGATGCCCGTCTCGGGTGGCTCCAGCCCCGGCGGGATGTCGAGGCTGTCGCCGCGGCTGACCGTCGGCGGGTGCCCCCGGAGCATCGGGAACGTCCGCTCCGGACTGGTCGTCTTCAGCGCCGACCCGAACGTGCTCACCGTCTCCATGAGTGCGCGCGGGTCGTCGGTGGTGGTGACCGTCGCCATCGGACGAGTGTGTTTCGTTCGGAACCCCGCGTCCACCGCCGTCACCTCGCCGAGGGAGAACGTGGTTTCGAGCATCCCGGCGGTCACCTCGAACCCGGTTTCGAGCTCCAGATACGTCCGCACCTGGTTGTCGAGTTCGATCACGTACTGCCCTTGCTCGAACGACCGGCTCTCGAGGTGGTCGAGCTGAGCGAGCATCGTCCCGTCCCGGTCGCGTACAAACACGACCGTACTGCTGTGGACACGCAGCTCGTCGGTCCGGACGCGCACCCCCCGGTCGACCCCGAACCTGAACGTGTCCGTGGAGACCGGGGTGGGGTCGACCCCGGTGCCGGTGAGCAGCCGATACTGCTGTTTTTCCACCCGGTCGAACACCCGGATTCCCGGCGGGTCACTCACGGGCTCGTACGACAGGAGTCTCGTGGCTCTGTTGGTCACGTGTCGGTATCCACGTTATTACTCGCTGTTGCAAAAGTCTACCGCCGAACACGAGCAGAACGCGGGGACACAGTGGTGTGTGGCTGTGACCGCTGCGCGTCGCCGTGGTTCCGGTATATTCAAGCGCCCCACAGCTCAAAAAGGCGTGTATGTCTGTTCGTCTCCTCCACTACTCCGACCTCGAGACGGCAATCGACAGTCCAGAGCAGTGTGGGCGGCTCGCGGGGACGATTGCCGAACGAGGCGACTCGGAGACAGTCGTCGTCGGGTCGGGTGACAACACCGCTCCCGGGGCTCTCTCGCTCGCGACCGACGGTGCGGCGTCGGCCGAGTTCTTTCGGGCGGTCGACCCCGATGCCGACACCTTCGGCAACCACGAGTTCGACTTCGGCTCCGCTCGGGCACGGGAACTCGCCGGTCTGATGCCACAGCCGTGGCTGTGTGCGAACGTGACCGTCGACGGGGAGCGGTTCGCCGCCGAGCAGACGGAGCCACACAGACTCCTCGACGCGGGCACACCAGTCGGGCTCGTCGGGGTGGCACACCCCCGAACGGACGAGATCAACCCCGGTGCGAACGGTGTCGAGTTCCACGACCCCGTCCCGGTGGTGCGCGAACACGCCGCGACACTCCGCGCGGCCGGCGCGACCCACGTCGTCGTGATTTCACACTGTGGGCACAACGACGAGACCATCGCCGCCGAGACCGACGTTGACGCGGTGCTGGGTGGCCACGTCCACGACGTGTACACCAACGTCATCGAGGAAACGGCGGTCGTCAGACCGGGCCGGGCCGGACGGGCGGTCGCGGAGGTGCGGCTCGGTGACGACCCGGAGATAACCATCCACGAGGTCGACGACAGCCACGTCGACGAGTCACTCACCACGCGGCTACGAGAGCTGATGGCGACACACGGGCTCGACACCGTCGTCGACAGGCTCGATCAACCGGTCGAGCGGACCGAGAGAGCCGCCACGGTCGCGGAGAGCCGTATCGGTAACGTGGTGGTCGATGCGCTGCGCTGGAGAGCAGACGCCGATATCGCGCTCAGCCCGCCGGGTGCTATCCGGTCCGGTTCCCCGCTCCACGGTGACGTCACCGTGGCCGATCTCGTGTCACTCACCCCGTACAACGACGACCTGGTGGTAGTCGAGCTTCCCGGCGACCGCCTCCGCGAGGCGTTTGTCGCGGTTCCGTTTGGGTACCACGACGACGGCCACCCGGCGGAGTTCTGTAGCCACATCAGCGGTGCGACCGTCGTCTGGGACGACGACGCGGGGGAGTTGCAACACGCCACGGTCGACGGCGGTCCGCTCGACCCCGACCAGACGTACACGGTCGCGGTGCCCGACTACCTCGTCGAGACCGACCACGTCAACGACGCCTTCGGCCCCGGTGACGCCGTCGACCGGTGTGGAACGGCCAGGGACGCCGTCGTCGAGTACGCCCGCGAACAGGGGCTCGACCCCGGTCTCGACGGCCGGATCAGTCGCCCCGAACTCGGCGGCCCGGAGTAACGGTCCGACGAGAGAGGAAACTGGGTTGGGCCGCAGTCGAGCGTCGCAGCGTCCCGCAGGGCTGTGACTGTTCCAGACAGAGCCGGTCGTATGCCCGAACAGCGGCCTGTCGCCACGAGGGCGGGCCGCTCCACGAGTTCGCTCTCGACTGGTACACCGGACAGACATCCGAGGGGGTACGCACACGAGACGTGGCTCGAGAGACCCGTGACCAACGGAGCCACCGGTTCGTCGGCACCGTCGGGTCGAGGTCACAACGGTTAAATGCAAACGCAGATGTCTATAAAACAGACTCGATATCTGTGAGCTGTTGTCTCCCGTTACTGACTGCCGACGCCCTCCGAGATAGCACAGAATGACCCTGGTACAGGAGTTTCTCGGCGAGCAGTCACTCGTCCTCTGGCTGGCCCTCGGAACGGTCGGGTTCCTGCTCACGTGGCGGGGTGCCGACACCGTCGAGGCAGCCACGTCGAAGATAAGCGACCACTACGGCGTGTCACAGGCGATTCAGGGCGGTATCATCGCGGCGATAGCGACCTCGTTTCCGGAGCTAGCGATCACCGTCATCTCCGTGCTCGTGCTCGGTGAGTTCGGTGTCGGTGCCGGGGCACTGATCGGAACGGCGGTGTTCAACATCCTCGTCATCCCGGGGGCGGTGGCAGTACTGACCGGCGACACACAGACCACACGCGGGATTGTCTACCGTGACGCGATATTCTATCTGGTCGCCGTGCTCGGGTTCTTCGGGGTGATCGCACTGGGTGTGCTCGGAACCGAGGGCACGGAGGCCGCGAAAATAACCCCACAGATGGGTGTCGGACTGCTGATCCTGTACGCTGCCTACGTTGTTCTCATCGTGGGCGGTCAGAAGAACAGCCAGGGGGACCAGCAACAGACCAACCTCCCGAGACAGACCGGGTTGTTCGTGGGTGGGCTGGTGGTCGTGCTGGTCGGGGTGGAGTTCATGATCGGGATGACGATCGAGATATCCGATGCACTCGACGCGCCGCCGTTCCTGATGTCCGTGACCGTGCTCTCGATTCTGAGTTCGTTTCCCGACCTCCTGGTCGGGGTGGAGATGGGGGAGCGCGGGGACCAGCGGGCCGCGGTCGCGAACGTCTTCGGGACGAACACGTTCAACCTGGTGATGGTGCTTCCGATCGGGGTTATCCTGGCCGGGGGTGTCTCTATCGGATTCTTGACCGCCGTGCCGTTGTTGCTCTTTCTGTTCTACACCACACTCTTCGTGGTGGTACTGGGTGCGACCGACTTCGAACTCACCAGACTCGAAGGGTACGTTCTGCTCGCGATGTACCTCCTCTTTCTGTTGTGGATGGTGAGTGAGGCCTTTGGCTACACGTCGGCGCTCACCGACGAGACGCTGCGGACGATCCTCGGGTAGCTTCGTCTCTCCGTGCTCGACACGTGTGGGAGCTCCGCGACCAGAACCGCTATACAACCACGATAGCTACAGTTTCGAGAGTAGTGTCCCGGACTCTCGGTCGTCGCATCGCGGCACACGTCCGTCACGAGCACGTCGTCATCGGGGCCGTTGTCCTCAGCACGTTCTTTATCGGGTTCGGCGGCGGTGTTGTCTTTCCGATACTGCCGAATCTCGGGGAGATAATCGGGATATCACCGTTGCTGGTGGGTGTGATACTCAGCGCGAACCGGTTCTCGCGGCTGTTCGCGAACGCGCCGGCGGGTGCACTCGTCGACCGTATCGGAACGCGCGCCCCGATGGTCGTCGGGATGTTCGTACAGGGGGTCGCAACAACGGGCTACGTGGTCGCCCTGGTCGCGCCGTTTCCCGAGGGCTGGTTCGTGCTCGCCCGGGTGTGCTGGGGGCTCGGCAGTGCGCTCGTGTTCGCAACGGCGTTTACTGTCGCGGCCGACGTCGGCGACGACGGCTCCCGCGGGACGAACATGGGGCTGGTCCGGGGTGGCGTGCTGTTCGGGTTCCCCTCCGGGGTGGTGCTCGGCGGGATAGTCAGTGAACTCGCCGGTGACCTGTGGGCGTTCGTGCTCGCGACGGCGTTTGCATTTCTCGCCAGCGGTGCCGCGTACCTGCTCATCCCCGAGACACACGTCGACGGGGAGTCCCGGCGTTCGGTCAAACCGTGGGACCTCAACACGAGTCTGCCAGCCCTGACCGTCGGACTCGTGAACTTCGCGGTCCTGTTTGTCTACATCGGCGCGTTGCTCTCGACGCTGGTACTCCTGCTCGACGCCCGGGGGTTCGGCGTGCTCGGACTCGGCTCACAGGGGAGTTCCGGTGTGTTCATGGCGGTGACCGTGCTGTCGGCGGGTGCGTTCATGTTCGCCGGCGGGTACGTCAGCGACCGGTGGGCCTCGCGAGTGCCGGTGTTGCTCGGGTTCCTGCTGGTGTTGTGTCTCGGGTTCGTCCTGCTGGCCCGTGCCCGGTCCATCGAGGCACTCACCTTCGCGTGTGTCTGTATCGGGGCCGGTCAGGGCGGTGTGAGCGGCCCGTTGCTCGCCCTGCTCGCGGACCTCACCCCGGGTGAACAGATGGGCCGGGCGGTCGGGACGAACAACGTTTTCGGCGATATCGGCGGCGGTCTCGGACCCGTCGTGACACTCCCGGTGGTCGATGTCTCGGGGTTCTGGCTCGTGTACGTGGTCTGTGCGGCACTGCCGGTGCTCGCGGGGGTCGTGTTGCTCGCCGGTGTCCACCGCGAGACCGGCCAGTTACTCCCCGCGGTCGAGCTCTGACAACCCCGCGCCGTGACCCCCCGTTCGCCACGCGGCGACACCGGCCGTGGATTTTTCACAGACGGCTCCGTTGATATCAGCCGATGAGTCGGACGAGACTGTTCAGACTCCCGCTTGACCCGGACAAACTCGACCACGTGCGAGAGTACTTCGACGACCTCGAACAGGAGAGAGACGTTCGAGCGGGGACTCGCAGTCGAGGATGGACACAAGAGGCGGCCTGGCCGGACGAGACAGAGCCGGCGATTTATCTCATGCACGACGAGGGGGAGAGCTACCCGGTGGGCATCGACCCCGAGACCGTCGACGACGCGATGCTGGCGATTGGCGAGCAACACAGCGAGTTCTTCGGAACTGCCGCGGCGGGAATTCGAGAGCCGCGAGGACCTGACCGAACTCACAGAACTGTCCGCCGCGTCGGCCGCCGAGGAGCGGCCGTAGCGCGCCCCGCCGCGGAGCGAGCACGGGCCCGGGGTGGGGACTCATACTGTTGGCTGTAACTTCCTGGAACGGGCACCCCGGGGTGGCGAAATACCTCACGGGCTCACAGCCGACAGTATCAGGAGTAGAATATCGTCGGTCGGTTGCCGTCGGTGCCGGTCTCGTCTGCGGCAGCGGGCGTGTCGCCGTCGCCGAGGAGGTGGTCGAGCACGTCGACCGCAGACGCACGCAGGAGTGGCTGGTTGTTGTTGCCGCAGTTCTCGTCGAACGTACAGGCCGGACAGCCGTTCGGTCGGTCACAGCCACAGTGTCGCAGTCGCTCGCGAGCGCGCTCGGCGAGCGCCTCGAAGTTCTCGTAGAGCGCCCGGGCGAACCCGAGGCCACCCTCGACGCCGTCGTAGATGAACCACCCCGAGGAGGGCTGTTCGTCGAGTCGGGCGGTGCGCCGTTCGAGGGCCCGTGTCGCCGCCTCCATCGACTCGCCGACCGAGCCGGCGAGCGGTTCGTACCCCTCCCGTGTGTAGTGCGTGTCGAGCACGAGCGTCGCGAGTCCACCGAGGTCGTCTTTGTCCACCCGGAGTTCGAGCGGTGCCGTTCCGATCGTCGCGTGTTCTGCCGCGTGGAGTCCGGCGACGTACCCCAGATGCGGCGGGTCGGCGTCGTCGGGGTCGACACCGGTCTCGACACCGTACTCGCGGTACTTCCGGACGAGCGCTGTCTCGACCCGGTCTGGCACCTCGACCCAGCACATCTGTGTCTCCATCGGGATCGGCGGGTTCTCGGTCGGAAGCAACTGTTCTCTCGGCTCGTTGGTCTGGACCGAGACTTTGTCGTAGGAGTGATGATCGACGAGCACCGTGCCGTGTCCAAAGTGGAGTGTGAAACCGTTTACCGTGCGCTCGGTCTCGGACGTCGCGTCGAGTACGTTGATGCTCTTGCGGGTCCGGGTGTAGTAGTCGCGGTCGACCGGTTCGAGTTCGATACCCGGCTGTGGCCGGTCGTCGTCGACGGTGACAACCTCGAACTGCTGGCCGTTCTTGAGTCGGACGGCCCCCTCGTGGTAGTCACGAAACGCCCGGTTCGGCGTGACCGGCTCCAGGTCGAGGTCGTCCGGGAGGCCCCACCGACCGGTGTCGACACCGTCTGCGAGCCGCAGTTCGTAGTCCGTCTCGCTGTTTCCGTAGAGGTTGACCCGGGTCTGTGGTCGGCGGGGCCCACAGTAGTGGACACCGCCCTCGACGTAGCCGTCGACGAACCCTGCCTCGCGCCACATCCCCACCGCGGTGCGGAGTCGGTCCTCCTCTGCCAGTACGCCGAGGTCGCTCTCGTCGACGGCGATCTCGTCGGCCGCACACAGCAGGTGTGTCGCGAAAACCGAGTTGTTCGACGTGTCGACGACCGCATCCTCGACGTCGGTCTCGAGGAGGTAGTCGGGGTTGGTGACGACGTACTGGTCGAGGGTCCGGTGGTCGGCAACGAGAACCCCGAGACTGTCGTGTCCCTCCCGCCCCGCCCGGCCGACCCGTTGCCAGAACGACTGTCGCTGCCCGGGGTAGCCCATGAGAACTGTCGCGTCTAACCCCCCGATATCGATACCCAGTTCCAGCGCCGACGTGGTCGCGAGTCCGGTGAGCGCGCCGGTCTTGAACTGGTGTTCGCGGGAGTGACGTGTCCGCCGCCCGAGTCCAGCGTTGTACGCTTCGTGCTCCGGTGACCTCCCGTAACCGGCTCGCGGGTTCGACCGCCGGTGTTCGGCCGCCCGCCGCACCGCGAGTTCGGTCAACTTCCGGCTCGGGCAGAAAAGCAGTGTCCGGACCTCGTGTGCGGTGAGATGATCGAACACCCGGGGTGCCTCGACACTCGCCGGCACGCGCTCGACAACGGACTCGCTGTCGTCGGGGCTGTCCGACGACCCGTTCGCGTCGTCTGTGGCTGTCTCTGTCTCCCCCTGGCTCTGTGGCGGGGGGTTCCAGAGCACGATGTCACGCCGCCCGCTCGGTGACCCGTCCTCGTCGACGACGGTCACCGGTTCGTCGACGAGTGTCGCGGAGTGCTCCCCGGGGTTGCCGATTGTCGCCGAGGTGAGCACGTACTGCGGGTCGCCACCCCAGTAGTCGGCGACCCGGCGCATCCGCCGGAGAATCCACGCGACGTGCATCCCCTGGATACCGGTGTAGCTGTGTGACTCGTCGACGGCGACCAGGTCGAGCGCGCTGTAGAACCGGCTCCACCTGTCGTGGTGTTCGAGGTAGACGTTCAGCCCCGCGAAGTTCGTGAGAATCACGTCCGCCTCCTCGCGGATCGCCCGGCGGTCACCGGTCGTGTCGCCGTCGTAGACGCGGACCCGGATATCGAGTCCGAGTCTGTCGTACAGTGTCTCGAGAGCGGTCTGCTGGTCGTTCGTGAGCGCCTTCGTCGGGTAGACACACAGCGCGGTGGCGGCCTCGTTTCGCTCCGTCGCTCGACTCCCGTCGGGTGTGAGAACACCGGCATCGAGGAGCGCGCGGGCGATCTGTAGCCCGTAGACGTGGGTCTTGCCGCTGGAGGTCGAGGTCGCGACGGCGACGTTCTCGCCCGCTTCGAGTGCGTCGAGCGCCGTTGCCTGGTGGCTGAACAGGTCGTAGGGGTACGACGCCGCGAGACCGGGCCGCAACACCGCGTCCGCCGGGACCTGTTCGGCCGGTTCGGCCGGCAGCGAGACCGTCTCGACAGACCCGGAGTCGGCTGTGAGACTCGTCCGCGGGAACGTCTCGACGAGTGTCTGTCCGTCTAGCCGGCCGTTGGTCGTGTCGCTGTGGTCACTCATGACTGGAAGTCGGTCAACCCGGTCTGCTGGCCGCGCGCACCGCCCCGTCCGCTGTCGGTCACATCCCGCCGTCGCGCACCGGTAATCGCCTCGTAGACGTGCCAGAGCGCCACACAGTCGTCCCGGCAGTACGCCCGGTGGCGGTCCCAGTCGAGGGAGGTCTCCGGCTGCCGTATGAACTCCCGGTACGCGGCCGCGGTCTGTGCACCGGTCAGCCCGGTGTCTGCGTCCTCGTAGCCGAGTGCACGAGCGACGTGGTCGAGTTTGTTCGTCCGACCCGGGAGGAGAGCGTTTCCGTCACGAACGGCCCACTCGTAGAGGTCCTCGGTCCAGAGCCCCTCCCAGGCGTCGAGATATCCGGGCAGATACCCGCGGAGGAACTGCTCGATAACGGGGTAGTCGAACCCGTTTCCGTTCCAGGTCAGCACTGTCCGGTCGCTGTGCTCGGCCAGCAGCCACGTGATGAACCTCTCTAGCACCGCCGCCGGGTCGTCCGGGCTCTCCGTCTCGAGAAACGCCTCGTACCGGTCGACCGCCGGGTCGTAGACGCCGAACTGCCAGATAATCGTCGGCGCGAGCCCGTCGGTCTCGATGTCCAGGCAGAGCGGCGGTCTGTTTTCCCGTGTCTTCACCGGCTCCCTGTTGGTCAGAACGAGCGGCTCCCCCGTCTCGATGACGTCCGCGTGTGCGTGCATCCGCTCGGCGGTGGTCCGTCCGACGCCCGGGAGCGTCACCAGGTCGCCGACGGCCGTGTCCCTGACGTCGGCCGTCGTGGCACAACCGCGCTCGCGCAACCGGGCTGCGGTTGCCGGGCCGACACCGGTCAGCGACGTGAGCCCGAACTGGTCGGCGTCGACGGTCTCGGCGGCGACCGTTCCGGCGGCCGTGCAGGTCAACTGTGCGAACGTCGCCCCACCCTGTGTGGTGGCGCCAAGCCCGGCCATCCGCAGCGAAACTGACGACCCCTCGTGGGACAGCGACCACTCGTGGCTGTACCCCGCCGGTTGCCCCCCGGCGAGCACGGTGACCGGCCCGGACAGCACCGCCCCGATCCGGGCGAGTTCGTCACGCCCCGGGAGCGTCGTCGAGAGTGTCGTCGTGTCCCACTCGACGGAGAGCTCCGGAACCACGACCAGGGTGGCAGTACCGCCGGTCTCCCGCTCACCCCGTTCGAGCTGTCGGCGGAGCTCCGGAAGCGCCCCCACCTGCTGTACGGCGAGAACGTCCAGGCCACCGGCCGACGGGGCGGTATCGGCCCTCTCGACACCGGTCTCGGGGGTGTATCGGTAGCACTCGACCGGGCTCCCACCCCGACTCAACTGCGGGTGGACGACCGGAATCTCCGGGCACTGACTGCGGACCGTCGCGGCCACCTGCGGGTCGCGTGGCCCCGGAACGACGACAGCCTCGGGCTCGAAGTACTCGAGCGTGTCCCGCACGGGTTCCGGGGCTCCACCGAGCGCGGAGGAGGGCACTGAGAGCAGTGTGAGCCGCGAGGAGTCTCCCATCGTGGGAGACAGGTAGTGCTCGTATCGGTATAAGCGTGGCTCCCCAGGACAGACACCGGTTCAGACCTGCCGCTCGGGCCGTCGGCTGTGTTCGCCGACGAGTGTCAGGAGGCTGTCGAACACCTGCGCAACGTCGCGTGCTGCCGTTGCGTTTTCCTCCGTGAGTCCGGCCTCGACGGCGTGCCGGGTCTCCGCCGAGAGGCTCTTTTTCTCGAGGACCCACTCGGCGGTCTCGAGGTCGTACTCCGGGTGAAACTGGACGCCGTAACTACTGTCCAGACGAAACGCCTGGGTGCCGTAGTCGTTTGTGGCGAGCTCTCTCGCCCCAGGCGGTAGCTCCGCCACCCGGTCTGAGTGTGTCTGAAACGCGGTGAACGACGCCGGGATACCGGCAAACAGTGCGTCTTCGGCGGCCCGCTCGACGGTGCGGTAGCCCAGCTCGTGTTCGTCCATGGCGACGACTCGCCCGCCGAGTGCCTGTGCCAGAAGCTGGTGGCCCCAGCAGATACCCAGAACGGGGATGTCTGCCGCGTGCACGTCCCGAACCCAGGCCGTGAGCCTGTGTATCCAGTCTCTATCCTCGTAGACCGCGGTCTGTGAACCACTGACGACGACGCCGTCGAAGCACTGCCCGCCGGCGACCGGAGGCGGTAACTCACCCGCAGGTGGCTTGTACACGGGTGTCTCGGCGTCGATCTCCCGCGTGAGATTCCGTTCTGCCGGTGTCTCACCGACCGAGGCGTCCACGACGAGGACTGTTTCCGACATAGCCGTGTGTAGTATTTACAATAATATACATTTTTCTGTCGCCGGGACGGTCGAGCGCAGTCGAGCACCCGGGGGCCTCGACGACAGCGGGCATCTGCCAGTCGTCGTGACAGCCTACAGCAGGACTCGCTCGACGTCCAGCCCACTCGCGCGCCGGACGACTGACGCCACCGGGTCGGTCGTGCCGGCCAGGTTGTTCGAGTCGCCGTCGAGTACCGTGAGCGCCGCCCGCCGGCCAGGGGCCACGACGCCACAGTCGAGACCGGCGATCTCGGCACCGGCGGTCGTCGCCATCCGGAGTACCTCGCGGGCGGTCACGTCGAACTGCCGCACCGTGTACGCCATCTCTCGGAACATCGACGGCGGGTTCAACATGACGTTGTCGGTCCCCAGTGCGACGGTGGTGTGTTCGAGCAGATCACGGACCGGCGGACGACCGACTCCGAGGACCGTGTTCGCCCGCGGACAGACCGCCACCGGAACCGACTGGTCGGCCACCCGGTCGAGGTGGCCCGGGCCGGCGTGGACCATGTGGACGAGCAGGTCCGGGTTCAGGTCCAGCGCGGGGTGGATATCCGTCGCATCCGGTTCGCCGGCGTGGATCGCAAAGGGTGCGTCGTGTGCCGCGGCCGCGGCCCGCTGTTCTGTAAAGTCACTGTCGTTTGCGCCGCTCGCCCCGAACCCGTCGGCGACATCGAGCACGGCACTGTCGTCACTACCGAAGATAAACGGGTCGACGTCGAGGGGTCGTGCGGCCGCCCGGAGCGTGCGGGCCCCCTCGACCCCCGACTCACGAAAGTCGAGACAGGAGACGGAGCCGGTCTGTCGCAGGAACCTGAGTGTCCGACGCATCGCGGTCACGAGCGCCGACCGGTCGGCGGCAGCCAGACGACGGTGTTTCAGGCTGTCCGGTGGTGCCACTGCCGGCTCTAGTGAGAGCCCTGTCGCCGCCTCCTTCGCGACGGAGTCTCCGACGTGGGTGTGGGCGTTGACGAACGCCGGCAGGATGATGTCGGTCGAGTCCGTCTCGGCCGTCTCGACGGCCTCGATGCGGCCGTTCTCGACGACGACACGGCCACGGACCGGTTCAAACGACTCCCCGCGGAGAACGGTTCCCTCTATACCAGTCATTGTAACGCCGTCACTCTCAGAGAGTGTGGCTCGCCGGATTTGTTCGTTTCGCAACGGGGAGCCACGGCAGTTCCGGCCCGGCACAGCCGACAATAGAGTTTCATTACTGCGCACACAAGTAAGACCGAAGGGATGGTCTCAAGACTCACAGAGGCAGTCTGGCAGTTCGACCTGCGTGGTGTGAACGCCTACCTGGTCGACGACGACGTGCTGACCCTCGTCGACGCCGGGACACCGTTCGACAAGAACGCTATCCAGTCCGGGTTGCTCGAAATCGGGTACGCCGTTGGTGACATCGACCGGGTGTTGCTCACCCACTACGACCTCGACCACGTCGGGTCACTCGCCGGGTTAGAGCCCGAACTCGACGCGCCGGTCTACATCGGAGCACACGACGGCGCGGTGCTCACCGGCGACCGGTCGCCCCCGCTCTCCAACCACAAGGGAGCCCTCCAGCGTGCCCTCGGCCTCCTCGTGACAGAACCGGACCTGGAGATCCGGACCCTTGAGGACGGTGACGAACTCGGCTCGTTCACGGCGTACCACACCCCGGGTCACACACCGGGACATTTCGCGTTCGTGAGCCGCGAACAGAGGACGGGGCTGCTCGGCGACCTGGTCACCGAGTCCGGCGGTGCGCTCGAACCGTCGGGTTGGCTGATGAGCTACGACACCGGCGCGGTGCGTGACAGCATCCAGAGCCTCTCTGCCCACGCCGCCGCGTTCGATATCGCCTGCATCGGGCACGGGACACCACTCACCGCTAACGGCAGCGGTGCCGTGCGCTCACTGGCAAGCGGCTGAACGTGCCGGACAACCGGACGCCGGGTGACTCGACCCGGTGTCGATCGGATCGCCCGGACTGTCTGGTCCGCCAACCCGGCCCCCAGGCAGTAACGGCCCGACACCGTACAGGACCGACAGGCGGTCGGGGCGACTGCCCCGAGGCAGTTGACGCGAACTCGGAGCCATCCTGCCAGCGTGTCCTGCCCGGGGG
>JAQCNM010000175.1 GCA_028275025.1 Halovenus sp. | reverse complement strand
GCCGTGACGAGTACAAACCCTTTCTACGGTCGGCCCCCGAGAGCGTGTCGTGTTTCCCGAGTTCGAGGTTGTTCCGGCGGTGGACCTGCAGAACGGTCAGGTCGTCCAGTTGGTCGGCGGCGAGCGAGACACCGGCACCCGCTACGGCGACCCCGTCGCGGCGGCACGCGGGTGGATCGCCGCCGGTGCCGAGACGCTCCACCTGGTGGACCTCGACGGCGCCTTCGAGGGTGAACGTGTGAACGCCGCCGCCATCGACGACGTCGTCACCGCCTGCAAGGCGGGCGGTGGTGACACCGACGACCCGGTGACAGTACAGCTCGGGGGTGGTATCCGCACAGCCGCGGCAGCCGACAGCCTGCTGGAGCGCGGCGTCGACAGGGTCATCCTCGGGACTGCGGCCGTCGAGAACCCCGCTATCGTGAGCGAGGTAACGGCTCCCGGCCGGGTAGTGGTCAGCCTGGACGCCAGCGACGGCGAGGTGGTTGTCTCGGGGTGGACCGAGGGAACCGGGCTCGACCCGGCCGAGGCGGCGGGTCGCTACGCCGACCTCGGCGTCGGAGCCATCCTGTTCACCGACGTGGACGTGGAGGGTCGGATGTCGGGTGTCCGGACGGACCGCGTCGAGCGCATCGTCGAGGCGGTGGACATCCCCGTTGTCGCCAGCGGCGGCGTCAGCACACTCGCAGATGTCCGGGCACTCCGTGACGCGGGGGCGGCCGCCGTCGTCGTCGGCACCGCCCTCTACGAGGGGGCGTTCACACTCGCCGAGGCACAGAACGTGTAGGCCGACGGTGATCGACGGCTCCCGCGCCCGGTGACGCGGACGTGTCGGCCCGAACGGTCGACCCCGCCGTTCAGGTAAACTCACCAGCCACCGTCTCGACCCGGCAGACGATGAAGTACGCGACAACGAGTGTCACGAGCAAGACCCCGAGCGCCGCGGCGGCGGCAAACACCTCGGGACCCTCGCCGCTCCCGAAGTCGTCGAGTCGGAAGCTGATTATCTCCCGGGCGACGGCCACGATTGCCGCACCGACGACAATCTGGATGACCGGTTCCTCGCGGGCGTACGCAAGCAGCGTGCGGTGGACCTCGACGATGATCAACAACAACAACACCGTGTCGAGTAGTCCGATTACCTCGACAGGTTTCGTGAAGTTGCCGCTCACGAGCAGGTCGTACAGGCCGACGAACAGGTCCACCACACCGATGACAAACAACAACAACAGAAAGTACGTCGCTCCCAGCACCAACCACTGCATCAGGTCTTCTGACGGTTCGGCGAACTGCGGCACCTCGAACTGCACGTGACGGCGTACGGCGTCGACTGTTATAAACGTACGACCGGTCGCCCGGGGTGGAGTGTCACACACACCGTCCCGGTCTCGGGGTTCTCTCTCGCCGGGAGAGACGGGAAGCGTATCAAGCCCCGGCGTATCGTGGGCTGTGAGCTACCCGGGAGTGCCCCCAACGTCCGGTGATGCGTACGCTCGATCAACAGTTCCGGCAGTTCCGGCACGGCACGCACTGGGCAGTCCAGGCCTCCCGGCTCGGCCTCCTGTTCGTGACAGTCGTCTTTGGACTCCTCTCGGTCACCGGCAGGATGCCAGAGCTCGAGACACAGATGGTCATCTACCTGGTCGGGATGGTGGCCCTGAACCTCCCCCACGGCGGGTACGAGCACTTCGAGAACCTCCGGCGGCGGGGGCTCCCGTTCGGCGCACGGTACGTGCTGATGTACCTGAGCGCCATCGCCGGGTTCGTGCTCCTGTTCTTTCTCACCCCGGTGCTCGCCCTCGGGCTGGCGTTCGGGACGGCAGTCGCGAAAGGTGGACACGGCGATCTGCGGGCGATGGACGCTCTCGTCGGGAGCGACCACCTCCGGGGCCGGGGTCGACGGGTGCTCGCGGCGCTGGTCCGCGGCGGGGCGGTGATCGCCGTCCCGATGGTGTTCTGGCCGGAGCTGTACAGCTCGTTCTCCGGGTTCATGGTATCGGTGTTCGACCCGTCGGCGGCCGGTCCGTTGCTCGACCGTATCGAGGCGGCGCGGCTCCCGCTTGGCGGGCTGTACGGGCTGGCGGTGCTCGCCCACCTCGGTCTCGGCTACGCCACCGACGGGCTCAGCAGTTCCTGGCTCGCCGACCTCGGGGAGACAGGCCTGCTCGTGGCGTACTTCGCGGTCGTCCCGGTGGTGGTCTCTATCGGGCTGTACTTCCCGCTGTGGTACTCGATGCGCCAGTCCGGTCGGGCCGTCGCCGTTCGCGACGAGGACCCGGCACCGGCACTCCCGGTACCGGTCGTCTGGGGTGTGCTCATCGCGGGTGCGCTCGCAACGGCACTGCTCGCGACCACACTCTGGGTGGTCGCGCCCAACCCACTCGGAACGGTCGGTCTGCTCCCCGGGCTGGTCGCGTTCTACACCCTGTTCGTCTGTATCGTCGCCCTCCCGCACGTCGTCGTCGGCGAGTGGCTAGATGTCGACCGCGGTATCTGGTACGTTCCATGAGCGGTGACCTACACGGCACGTCGGTCGGTGTCGTCGGCGCAGGCTTCGGCGGGCTCTCGGCCGCAGCCCACCTCGCGCGTGAAGGGGCGGACGTGACCGTCTACGAGCAGCGCCCGACAGTCGGTGGTGTCGCGGGCCGGATCAGCGAGAACGGGTTCCAGTTCGACACCGGACCGTCCTGGTATCTGATGCCCGACCTCTTCGAGCGGTTCTTTGGAGCGTTCGACCGCGAGCCCTCGGAGTTCTACGACCTCGAACGGCTCGACCCGCACTACCGCGTCTTCTGGACCGACGGCGACCGGGCGGACGTGCCGGCCGGCATCGAGGACGCGGCCGCGCTGTTCGAGTCCTACGAGTCCGGTGCCGGCGAGCAGTTCCGCCGCTACCTCGACCAGGCCGAGATGGCATACGACATCGGCATGAACCGGTTCGTGCTCCCCGGCCGCTCCCGTCTGCGTGACTACGTCTCCCCGACGGTCGCCCGGTCGGCACGCGGGCTCACACTGCTCGGGACGATGGACGACCACGTTGCCGACTACGTCGAACACCCGAAGCTCAGACAGCTGCTTGAGTACACGCTCGTGTTTCTCGGCGGGTCACCGTACAACACGCCCGCGTTGTACACACTCATGAGCCACGTCGACTTCGGCATGGGCGTGTACTACCCCGCCGGCGGCGTGTGGAGTGTCGTCGAGGCCGTCGCGGCGGTCACCCGGAACCAGGGTGTCGACATCCGGACCGAGACACCGGTGACCAGTCTCCGACCGGCCGAAGGCGGGGTCGTCGTCGAGACCGACGACTCCCGGGTCGTCCACGACCGGGTCGTCTCGGACGCGCCGCCGGCCCACACCGAGCGGGAACTGCTCCCCTCGGGTGCGGTCGACCGGGCGGACGGCTACTGGGCCGACCGCACACTCGCGCCGTCGGCGTTCATGCTGTATCTCGGTGTCGAGGGTGAGATCGACAGTCTGGAACACCACACGCTGGTGCTTCCGCCGGACTGGGACGACCACTTCACGGCGCTGTTCGACGACCCGGCCTGGCCCGACGACCCGGCCTACTATCTCAACATCCCCTCACAGACCGACCCGTCGGTCGCCCCGGAGGGCTGTGAGACCGTGGTCATACTCGTCCCGGTCGCACCGGAACTCGACGACACCGAGTCGATGCGCAGACAGTTCCGACAGCAGATTCTCGCGGACATCGCCGAGACGACCGGTGTCGACCTCCGGGACCGTATCGCGGTCGAACACACCGCGTGTGTCTCTGACTACGCCGGGACGTTCAACAAGCAGGGTGGCACGGCGCTCGGTCTCGCACACACCCTCTGGCAGACCGGTCCGTTCCGTCCCGGTAACCGGGTTCCGGGGCTCGACCGCCTCTACTACGTCGGCGGTGACGCAAACCCCGGTATCGGCGTGCCGATGTGCCTGCTCGGGGGCGAACACGTCGCCGACGCGGTCCGAGAGGACGTAACCGAGCGGACACTGCTCGGCGTGCTGCCCTGAGCGGGCGAATCCGGCGGGCTTTTTATCCGCTCCACCCGACTGTTCGGGTATGATACTCGTCTACGGTGCCTACGGCTACACGGGCGAACTCATCTCGCGCGAGGCCGCGGGGCGTGACCTCGAGTTCGCCGTCGCAGGGCGTAACGGAACAAAGACACGGGGCCTGGGCATCGAACTCGACGTCGACTCGCGGGTGTTCCCGCCGGAACGGGCCGGCGACAATCTCGACGGTATCGACGTCGTGTTGAACTGTGCCGGGCCATTCGTGGACACGTACGAACCTATCGTCGAGGCCTGTCTGGAGACCGGTACCCACTACCTCGATATCACCGGCGAGTTCCCGGTGTTCGAGGCACTGGCAGAGCGCGACCGCGAGGCCGAGCGGGCCGGTGTCTGTCTCCTCCCCGGTGCAGGGTTCGACGTGGTGCCGACGGACTGTCTGGCCGGTCACCTCCACGAGCGACTCCCAGACGCGACCCACCTCCGCCTGGGGTTCGAGGCCAACACCGGTGTCTCCGGCGGCACACTCGCGTCGGTGATCGAACACGCGGGTGGCGGCGGCCGGGTCCGTCGTGACGGCCGGGTCGAGTCGGTGCCCGTCGCCGCGGAGTCCCGCACAGTCGATTTCGGCGCCGGCCCGCGAAACGCCGTCACCGTCCCGTGGGGGGACGTCTCGACGGCTTACTACACGACCGGTATCCCGAACGTCGAGGTGTACACGGCCGTCTCACCCCGTCTCGAACGTGTGTTGCGGGCGAGTCACTACCTCACGGGTCTGCTCCAGTTCGACCCGGTGAAACGCGCTCTCCAGGCGCTGGCCCGGGCGCTCTTCGAGGGTCCCTCCGAGCAGACCCGAGAGACCGAGCGGGTGTTCGTCTGGGGCGAGGCCAGCAACGGCGAGCGGAGCGTCACCTCGCGGCTGGTCACCCCGGAGACGTACAGCCTGACCGTCGACGCCGCCACCAGCGCCGCCGCCCGTCTCGACGCGGAGGCCCCGACGGGCTATCACACCCCGGCCGCCGCGTTCGACCCCGGGTTCGTTCTCGAACTCGACGGGGTCGACGGGTTCCGCGACGAGTCCGTCTCCGACGCGGTCAGTCCCGACCCGGCGTGACCACCCTCGCCAACCGCTCCGGACGACCGCCCTCACCCCTCGAGACGCTCGACAATCTCCCCGAGGTCGGCGGCCGTCTCGACTGTTTCCCTGACAGACGCACGCCGGTCGGCCTGGTCGGGGTCGACCCCGTGGGCCTCGGTGTAGGCCTCGCGGGAGTGGTCCGCGAGGAGGTGTCGGATACCGAGATAGCCGTCGGGAACGACCGCACCGCAGACGCCACACTCGACGTCGTCGTGTGCGGTCGCCTGGTGAACCACGAGATCCTCGACCCGGTCGAACGTCGCGTCGTCACCCTCGATGCCGCAGTGCCAGCGTGTCATGTGCGCCCAGACGGGGCGGGAGAGTATATATCGTCCGGCCGCCGCGGGTCCCCACGCGGGTCGCGTGTCAGTTCTGGAACGCACCGGCGACGAGCAACGGAACGACCAACGTCGCCTCGGCCTCGATCTGCGTGTAGTTGCGCTCGGCCTCGTTCTTTATCTTGCCCCAGGAGACGGCCTCGCTGGGCGGTGCGCCCGAGAGCGAACCGTCCCCCTCCATCCCGGTCGAGATGTACACCGCGTAGTCGGCACCGCCACGGAACAGGTTCGTCATGATGGCGTGGTGTTTCGGAACGCCCCCGCCGATGGCGAGCAGTCCCGTCTGGTCTGCTAGCAGGCCGTTCTCGATGAGGTGGTCGTAGTCGGCCGATATCTCGATGCCGACACCGTCGGGTGCGTCGGGCTTTTGTTTGTAGTAGTACAGGAAGTTGCCTATCTCGGCGTCTGTCAGCGCCGGGCAGTAGACCGGGACGTCGTTGTCGGCGGCCGCGGCGAGCACGGAGTCCTCGTCGTCGAGCCCCGCACCCAGTTCGGCCGCGAACTCGCGGGGGGTCCGCACCTGCTCCTCGGCGAAGAACGTCTCGAAGAAATCGTACAGGTACGCCTCGAGCCAGACGTAGCGGTCCGAGGGAACGAAGATGTTACCGAGGCGGTTGATGCCCTGCTCGCGCAGTGCCGCCTCGTCGGCGTCCCACTCCCCCATCTTGAACGGCAGCTCGGTCTTGATAGTGTCCTCGGCGAGCGCCCCGGAGGTGGTGATGAGCACGTCCACGAACCCCTCGCGGACGAGGTAGGCGAGCGTCTCGCGCAGACCGGAGGAGACGATGTTCGATGTAAACGACAGGTAGACCGTGGCGTCCTCGGCACGCATCGTCCGGCAGATGTCGACTGCCTGTGCGAGGTGGGTCGCCTGAAAGCCGGTCGTCGCGTAGCTCGCGAGCAACTCCTCGAAGTCGAACTCGCCGCGAAAGTCGTGGCCGCGCACGTCGTCGGTGTCCAGGGACTCGTCTGTCCCCGGAACAACGTTGTCACGGGTTTCGTCGGGGTCCATACCAGTTGTTGTCGGTTCGGCCTGGTGAATCAATCGATTGCCCGACGGCGGGAGAAATGGTGGCTACTGGAACCCGATACGGCCGCTGGGACGGCGGTCGGGACCGGGGTTGCCACCGCGGAACTCCTGTTCCATCTCCTCGTAGTAGTCGCGGATATCGTCGGTGATGGTCGGACGAACGTCGTCCATCGCCCGTCTGAAGTGACGCATTCGGACCTCCTCGGCGCTGTCGTCCTCGCGGAGGGCCTGGATTGCGGCCTCTCGGGCGATCGTCTCGATGTCGGAGCCGACGAACCCGTCGGTCAACTCGGCGAGTTCGCGCAGGCTCACGTCCGGTGAGAGCGGCATGTCGCGGGTGTGGATGTGGAAGATCTGCTCCCGACCGTCGACGTCCGGCTCACCGGCCATCACCAGCCGGTCGAACCGGCCGGAGCGCAGCAACGCCGGGTCGATCATGTCCGGTCGGTTGGTCGCACCGATGACCATCACGTCCTCCATGTCCTCGAGCCCGTCCATCTCGGTGAGGAGCTGGTTGACAACCCGCTCGGAGACGTTGGAGCCGATGTCGCCACCGCGGCCCGGTGCCAGCGAGTCGAGTTCGTCGAAGAAGATGACTGTCGGTGCGACCTGACGGGCCTTGCGGAACGTCTGCCGGATCGCTTTCTCCGACTCGCCGACCCACTTCGAGAGCAACTGTGGCCCACGCACGCTGATGAAGTTTGCCTCTGTCTCGTTTGCGACGGCCTTCGCCATCAGGGTCTTGCCGGTGCCCGGTGGCCCGTACAGCAACACCCCGGACGGCGGGTTGATGCCCATCCGGTCGAACTTCTCCGGGGTGCCCATCGGCCACTCGATGCTCTCTTGGACCTCGGACTTGACGTCGGTGAGACCGCCGACGTCGTCCCAGGATATCTTCGGCAGTTCCACCAGCACCTCCCGCATCGCACTCGGTGACACGTCGTTCAGTGCCCCGTGGAAGTCGGTCCGTTTGATTATCATCCGGTCGATGAGACTCGGCGGGACGTCCGTCTCGTCGAGGTCGATCTCGGGCAGGTACCGGCGCAGTGCCTTCATGGCGGCCTCCTTCGTGAGACTCTCGATGTCCGCCCCGACGAACCCGTGTGTCTCGGCGGCGAGGCGACCGAGACTGACGTCGTCGGAGAGGGGCATCCCACGGGTGTGAATCTGGAGGATCTCCTCGCGGCCGGTTTCGTCGGGTACGCCGATCTCGATCTCGCGGTCGAACCGGCCGGGGCGGCGCAGCGCCGGGTCGACCGAGTCGACGCGGTTCGTCGCCGCGATCACGACCACCTGTCCCCGTGACTCCAGCCCGTCCATCATCGTCAAGAGCTGGGCGACGACCCGCCGCTCGACCTCGCCGGTGACGTCCTCACGCTTTGGCGCGATAGAGTCGAGTTCGTCGATAAAGATGATACTCGGTGACTCCTCGGTGGCCTCCTCGAAGATCTCCCGGAGCTGTTGTTCGGACTCGCCGTAGTACTTCGAGATGATCTCAGGACCGGCGATAGAGAAGAAAGACGCGGAGGTCTCGTTCGCGACGGCCTTCGCCAGCAGTGTCTTGCCGGTGCCGGGCGGGCCGTGCAGCAACACCCCCTTCGGTGGCTCGATACCGAGCTTCTTGAATATCTGGGGGTGTTTCATCGGGAGTTCGACCATCTCACGGACGCGCTGAATCTCGTTTTTCAGCCCGCCGATATCCTCGTAGGTGATGCCGCTCCCGGTTTTCTCGTAGCCGGAGATCGGCTCCTCCCGGAGTTCGACCTCGGTGTCCTCGGTGACGAGTACGACCCCCTCGGGCTCGGTGTCGACGGCGATGAGCGGAATCGCCTGTCCGGGCGAGCGCATGAACGGGTGGTTCGTCGATGACATCACGGGGACGATGTCGCGGCCGACCACCGGCCGCTTGAGGATCTGGCGTTTCACCATCCCGGCGGCGTCACTGCCGAACTGGACACTCGCGTCCTCCGGCGGTGCGAGGACGAGCTGTTCTGCCTTCTCTGCCTCGGCCTTTCGTATCTCGACCCGCTCGCCGATCCCCACGTCGGCGTTCTGTCTGGTGAACCCGTCGATGCGCACCGTGTCGGTGTTCCAGTCCTGACGGTCGGCGCGCCAGACCTTTGCCGCCGTTGTGTCTGCCCCTTCGATCTCGATTATGTCCCCCGGCGAGAGCTTCAGGTGCAACAGCGTGTCCGGGTCCAGGCGCGCGATACCACGACCTGAGTCGTTAGGGTAGGCTTTCGCCACCTCTAGTTGGACTTCATTCATTGTAGAGTGTCGAGCTTACTACTACTCGGGTCTGACCGGAAATATGCTTTGTGTTACCGGCTATCGCCGGGCGACAGCCCCGGTCTGGTCGTCGACCAGACGACTCTCTCACCCACTGTGTGCCCGTCCACGGGCGCCCCGGAGGAACCGACCCGTCGGAGCGGGCGGGCAGGTATGCAACAGACTATGTGGGTCGACCCCTAACTGGGAGACGAGAGGCTAATGAACGGCGACGCGACCGACAGAACATGACGACATACACGGAACCGCTAAACTCGGTGCTCGAAACGGTCGGGGAGACACCCCTCGTGCGCGTCCAGGCCAGTCCCGAGGAGGTGCCGGTGTTCGCGAAGCTCGAATCGTTCAACCCCGGTGCGAGTATAAAAGACCGGATCGGTGTGTACATGCTCGAGAACCTGTTGGAGCGTGGCGATATCGACCCCGGCGGGACGGTCGTCGAACCGACGGCGGGCAACACCGGTATCGGGATGGCGCTGGCCGCGACACAGGTCGACCTCGAGGTTACCTTCGTCGTTCCCGAGGAGTTCAGCGTCGAGAAGCAGGTGCTCATGCGCGCACTCGGCGCAGAGGTGGTCAACACACCGACAGAGGACGGCATGAAACGGGCCATCGACCACGCAAACGAACTCGTCGACAACCTCGACAACGCGGTCGTCCCACAGCAGTTCTCCAACCGGCTGAACGCCGCGGCCCACGAACACACGACCGGGCCGGAGATACTGCAGGCACTCGACGGCGAGGTCGGTGCGCTCGTGGCCGGGTGTGGCACCGCCGGGACACTCATGGGAACCGCACGGGCCCTGCTCGACAGCAACCCCGAGACCCACGTGGTCGCCGTCGAACCGGAGGGGTCGCTGCTCGCCCGGACACAGGGCCGTGATGTGGAGACGGCCGAGTACGCCATCGAGGGGATCGGAACGAGCGACCTCTCGACAAACGAGCTGTACGACCCCGCGGTGGTCGACGAGGTGCGGCAGGTGAGCGACCGTGTGGCCCACGAGGAGATGCAGCGCCTCGCCCGCGAGGAGGGCCAGCTCGTCGCCTCGAGTGCTGCCGCCGCGGCTGTCGCCGCACGCGACGTCGCCGTGGCAGTCCGCGACGGTCACCTCGACGTGCCACACGAGACCGTCGTCACGATCTTTCCCGACTCCAGCGAACGGTATCTCTCGAAGGGGGTCTACGACTCCTTCGAGGAGTGGGCCGAGGACTGACGACCGCGACCGCCGACGACCGACTGTACACGATGAGCAACAACCACACAGACGACACACCGACCGAGCAAGAATCGACCGAGAGCGAGAGCGAGAGCCCCGAGTTCGAGACACGCGCCATCCACGCGGGACAGGAGCCCGACCCGGCGACCGGGGCGGTGATGCCGCCGATCCACACGAGTTCGACGTTCGCACAGGACGGTCCCGGCGAGGACCGTGGCTACGAGTACGCCCGCACGGGCAACCCGACACGGACGACCCTCGAGGCGAATCTCGCCGCACTCGAAGGGGGTGCTCACGGTCGGGCCTTCGCCAGCGGGATGGCCGCCATCAACACCGTATTGAACCTGCTCGAGAGCGGCGACCACGTCGTCACCGGCGACGATATCTACGGCGGAACCCACCGGCTGTTCCGGCAGGTGTACGAGGACTACGACCTCTCGTTTTCCTTTGTGGATACAACCGACCCGGCGGCCGTCAGGGCGGCGGTCGGCCCGGACACCGAACTGGTCTGGGTGGAGACACCGACCAACCCGTTGCTCCGGGTGAACGACATCGCCGCGCTGGCCGACATCGCCCACGCAAACGACGCGCTCTGTGCGGTCGACAACACCTTTGCCACACCGTACCTCCAGCGCCCGCTCGAACACGGGGCCGACATCGTCTCGCACTCCCTGACGAAGTACATCGGCGGCCACTCCGACGTGGTCGGTGGGGCGCTCGTCACCGACGACTCTCACCTCGACGAGCGGTTCGGGTTCTACCAGAACAGCGTCGGCGCGACACCGGACCCGTTCGCCTGCTTTCTGGTGCTCCGGGGGGTCAAGACACTCCCGGTCCGGATGGACCGTCACTGTGAGAACGCCAGCACGCTCGCCCGCCGTCTTCAGGACCACCCGGACGTGAGCACGGTCTACTACCCAGGGCTGGAGACACACTCCGCCCACGACCTCGCCGCCGCGCAGATGGACGACTTCGGCGGGATGGTGAGCTTCGAACTCGACGCCAGCATCGACCAGACCGCGACGTTCGTCTCGGAGACAGAGCTGTTCACCCTGGCGGAGAGTCTGGGCGGTGTCGAGAGTCTCATCGAACAGCCGGCGACGATGACACACGCCGCCATCCCCCGCGAGGAGCGTCTCGAGGCCGGGCTGACCGACGGGCTGGTGCGGGCGAGTGTCGGTGTCGAGAGTGTCGAGGACCTCTGGGCCGACGTCGAACAGGCGATCGCGACCGCGCTCGCCTGACTCGCCGGTTCCCGCAGCCTACAGTTCGCCTTTCGTGCTCGGGGCGGCACTGCGGCGCTCGTCGAGACGGGTGGCGTCGTCGAGTGCCCGTGCGAGCGCCTTGAACAACGCCTCAACCTCGTGGTGTGCGTTCTCGCCGTCGATACTCGCGTGGAGGGTGAGACCGGCGTTCGTCGCCAGCGAGCGCAGAAAGTGTTCGGCCATCTGACTGGTCATCTCTCCGACCGAGGCCTGCGAGAACGACCCGTCGAAGACCGCGTGTGGCCGGCCGCTGATGTCGACGACGACCGTCGCCAGCGCCTCGTCCATCGGAACACGCCGGTCGGCGAACCGTTCGATACCGCGTTTCTCGCCCAGTGCCTCCGCGAACGCCTCTCCGAGGCTGATCGCCACGTCCTCGACGGTGTGGTGATCGTCGATGTCCAGATCGCCGTCACACCGAACCGTCAGGTCGAACAGACCGTGTGTGGCAAACGACCGGAGCATGTGGTCGAAAAAGCCGATGCCGGTGTCGACGGTCGTCTCGCCGTTACCGTCGAGCGCGAGTGTCACCTCGATCTCGGTCTCGGCTGTCTCGCGGCGGACGGCGGCTGTTCTGTCTGTCATACCGTGGCTCTGCCCGCGTCACACATGACGGTTGCGGCGGTCTGGGCGGAGATACCGACCGGGGGAAACGGATTTCAGGGGGACCCGCGTAGAGAGCGTATGGAAATCGACGGGGACCACACGATGATCGTCGCGGGTGTCGTCCTCAGTCTAGTCGCCGCGGTGGAACTGGTCCCGCGCTGGTGGCGGGCAACCGGTGACCGGGGGTGAGACGCCGGGAGCGACCGGTTTCAGTCAGCCTGGAGGAGGCTCTTTATATCGTCCAGTTTGAAGTAGATCGCCAGAGCGAGTATCGTCGTCGGCCACAACCCGACGAACTGGCCCCGCTGTTTGTCCTCCTGTGCGTAGTAGTAGAGCGCGAGCACGACCGACGCCAGCACGGCCGGACTCACGCGGCTCGTGTCGGCAGTGACTGCGGTACTGCCGGTCTCGTTCCCTGTCTCAGTCATATAAAAGTTTGCCCCGGCCGGTGTACACCCGCAGACGACCCGCGACCGGCGGTCAGTCGTACTCGGTCAGTGACCGCTGCCCGTCGTCGGTCGGGTTCCGACCGGTCTCGCCGCGGGCAGGGTCGGCCCACTCGGCGAGTGAGGGCTGTTCTCCGTCGGCAAACGACAGGTTCGACACGCGGACACCGAGTTTGCGGACCGGGTCGGCGAGAAACTCCGCGAACAGCTCCTCGGCGACCCCCGCGACGAGTTCACCGTCGGCAACGGGACCGGGGAGTGAGCGCGCACGGGTGCTGACATCGAACGGTGGGGTGACCACCTTGATACCGATCGTCCGGTAGAGTACGTCGCGGCTTTTGGCCCGCTCTGCGACCCCATCTGCGAGTGTCCGGAGACGGTCGACCTGTCGGTCGGGGTCGGCCGTCGCCTCGGTGAACGCGGACTCCCGGGAGAGGCTCTTCGGGCGACCCCGTGGCTCCACGTCACGGTCGTCTGCGCCGCGGGCGAACCGGTGGACTTGACGGCCACGCTCACCGAACCGGTCGGTGAGCACCGACGGGTCGGCGGCCGCCAGCTCTCCCGCGGTCTCTATCCCCAGTGTTCGCAGTTCGCCCGCGGTCACCGGCCCGACACCGTGGACCGACTCGACGTCGAGGGGGGCGAGAAAGTCGGCCACCTCGCCGGGTTCGACCACAACCAGCCCGTCGGGCTTGTCGTGGTCGCTCGCGATCTTGGCGGCACTCATCGTCGGGGCGACGCCGACGCTCGCGGTGACCCCGACCTCGTCTGCGACCGCGCTCTTCAGCTCGCGTGCGAACGTCCCGACAGCCTCCCAGTCGGTTCGGTCGGTCACATCGAGGTACGCCTCGTCGATACTCACCTCGCGGACAGTCCCCGCGCGCTCCTGGAGCAGTGTCCTGGCCTCGGCCGCAACTGACTCGTAGAACGGCATATCCACCGGTCTGTAGAAGCCAGCCTCGTCGACGGGGTGGCCGGAGCCGGCGACGTCGACCTTCCGGGGGAGTATGTCGAGCGCCTCGGAGAGAGCCATCGCGCTCTCGACACCAAACGCCCTGGCCTCGTAGCTGGCCGTGGCGACCGCACCGCTGTCGGTTCCGGGTTCGTACCCCATCCCGACCACGACAGGCTCGCCGCGCAACGCCGGTTCGCGCAACCGCTCACAGGCCGCGTAGAAACAGTCCATATCGACGTGGGCGACAATCCGGTCACGTGCGGCCGTTCCCGGCAGTCGGGCACTCGGTCCCATACACCGTGGTCGCGTCTCGGGCTACTAAACTCCTCCCGGCGACCGCCACGGGGTCGACCGACAGAGTCCCGACACCGGGAAGACCGTGCGCCCGAGACCCCGAACGCTTTTGCTCGCACCCGTCGTCACCCTGATATGGGACGCGGCGATCTCCAGGAGGTAACGGCCGGTGACAGCTCGGAGCTGTACTACGTCGACGTGGGGCTGTTCGACAGCCCGGCGTACGGCTCGGTGTACCTGCTCGACGGCGACGAGCCCGCACTCGTCGACACCGGAACCGGACACAGCTACGAGGTGGTGCTCGGTGCGCTGGCCGACTTAGGCATCGACCGGGAGGCGCTCTCGGCGATTCTCCTGACGCACGTCCACCTCGACCACGCGGGCGGCGCGAGCCCGTTGAGCCGGGCCTGTCCAAACGCCGACGTGTACGTCCACGGGTCGGGTGCACAGTTTCTCCGGGAGCCAGCACAGCTCTGGGCCGGCACAGAGGCCGTTGTCGGCGACCGCATCGAGTACTACCGCGAACCCGACCCGATCCCCGACAGCCGGCTCGTCGAACTGGCAGACGGGGACCGCGTTCGCCTCGGCGGTCGCCGGCTCGACGTACACCGTGCCCCGGGGCACGCGTTTCACCAGGTCGTCTACCACGACCGGGGGAGCGACGGGGTGTTCACCGCCGACGCGGCCGGTATCTACGTGCCCGCGCTCGACCGGGTGCTCCCAACCTCACCTCCACCCGGTTTCGACCTCGATAGCTGTCTGGACGACGTTGCGATGCTCGAGAGGCTCGACCCCACGGCGCTTTACTACGCTCACTTCGGCGATCAGCCGACCGGTGACCGACTCGTCGGCTACCGGGACCGGCTCCGGGAGTGGGTCGAGACAGTGGCGACGAGACGCGCAGAGCTCGGCGACGACGAGGCCGTGGCGGAGCACTTTGCCGATCGGGTCGACACCACCGGTGTCTGGGGCCCGGCTCACGCCCGCGGAGAGGCACGGATGAACGTCGCCGGGGTGCTCGGCTACCTCGACGAACAGGGCCACTGACCCCCCAGCCACCACCCTGGAATCACCAGACAGTGGCCGGGTGTGCCGGGCGGCGGCCCGCGCGTGACTACTTTCACCCCGCGTGCCGAACTTTTTATATCATGCGACACCAAGATCGGTATGTCTCCCACTGAAAACAGAGCGGAGACAGTGAGCACACGATGACAGAGACCGATTTACATACCGAAGCGGTAGAGATACACGACCAGTTTGCCGACCAACTCGACGTCACCGTCGACGAGGTCAGCGAGCGACTCGACACGTTGGTCAACGAGTACAAGGTCCCCTTGAGCGAGGCACGCCGGAGTGTCACGAACACCTACCTCGACGAGGCAGGGATGGACCGGGACGACGTGGCGGGCGGTGACCAGCACGTGTCGATCACCGACATCGACACCCCCGAGCAGTGGGTCGACGTCACGGCGAAGGTGGTCGAACTGCGAAACCCGGACAGCGACGCGATCGCACAGGCCGGCACACTCGGCGACGAAACGGGCACGATAGCGTTTGTTTCGTGGTCGAAATCGGAGCTTCCACGCGTCGAAGAGGACGCCGTGTATCGCCTGGGCAACGTCGTCACCGACGAGTACGAGGGCCAGTTTTCGGTCAAACTCAACAGCACGACCACCATCGAGCAGGTCGACAGGGAGCTCGAAGTGAGCAACGACGACGCCGAGATAACGGGGGCACTCGTCGACATCCAGTCGGGGTCGGGCCTGATCAAGCGCTGTCCCGAGGAGGACTGCACCCGGGTGCTACAGAACGGCCGCTGTGCGGAGCACGGCGAGGGTGACGGCGAGTTCGATCTCCGGATAAAGGGGGTCATCGACGACGGCACGACTGTTCAGGACGTTATCTTCGACCGCGAGATGACCGAGAGCCTGACCGGTATCAGTCTGGAGAAGGCCCAGGAGATGGCGATGGACGCGCTCGACACGTCGGTCGTGGCCGAGGAGATGAACGAGCGTCTGCTGGGTCAGTACTACCACGTGACCGGACCGAACTTCAACCGGTACGTGCTGGCAGACGAGGTGACCGAACCCGAACAGCCGGACCACGAGGCGATGCTGATCAAAGCGAGGTCGATATAATGTCGAACTCGGCAACACGCGAGGTCGCACGACGCGTCTTCGCACGCGAGTTCAACGACGCGACGTACACGTTCAAGGAAAGTGACGACGAACTCGCGCCGAGATACGCGCTCTTGCCGACAGGAAAGCGGGCCAACCGCGTGTTCTTTGTCGGGACACTCACCGAGACCGAGGACGTCGGCCAGGACTCGGAGTACTGGCAGGGTCGCATCGTCGACCCCGACGGCGGAACCTTCTTTACCTACGCCGGCCAGTACCAGCCCGACGCCGCGTCGATGCTGCGCGAACTCGAGGCCCCCGAGTACGTCGCGGTGGTGGGTAAACCCCGCACCTTCGAGGCCGACGACGGCGAGGTGAACGTCTCGGTTCGACCCGAATCGATCACGGTAGTCGACGAGTCGACCCGCAACTACTGGGTCGTCGAGACTGCAGAGCGGACGCTCGACCGCGTCGAGCAGTTCGAGAACGGCGGCGAGTACGCCCAACTGGCACGCGAGGAGTACGACCTGCCGGTAGAGAACTACCGCCGAGTGGCCGTCGAGGCACTCGAGAGTCTCGACACCGAGCAGGCCGAGTCGACCGCCCCCTGAACGGGGCTGTCAGCCCGACTGGGACTCCTCCCAGTCGATCCAGTCCTGTTCCCAGCCACGCCGGCGTCGCTCTGCCCGGCGCGCCCGCTCGCGCTCCTCCCTGCGGGTCCGGTTGCGCTCGACCGTGTCGGCCTGTTCACCCTCGACCAGCATCGGTTCGAACGCACACCCACCCAGTCGCGTGACCGCCCCGTCGTGGTCGACGGTGGCGATCGACTGCTCCCCGGTGCCGAGTGGCATGACCAACCGGCCGTCGGCGGCGAGTTGGTCGAGCAGCGCCCGCGGCGGCCGGACTGCTGCAGCCTCGAGCAGGATGCGGTCGTAAGGGGCGTACTCGGGGAGTCCGTCGGCCCCGTCACGGCGGTCGACGAGCACCGCCTCGTGGCCCGTATCGGACAGGTTCCTCCGGGCCTCGGTGACCAGCCGGCGGGTGATATCTACCGCGTGCACCTGCTCCGGGCCGACAATCTCGGCCAGCACGGCCGCGGTGTAGCCCACACCGGCCCCGACAACGAGCACCGAGTCGCCGGGCTCCGGGGCCAGCGGCTCCAGCAACCGGGCGACGGTACTCGGTGCGAGAACACGTGTCCCGAGTCGTTCGAACGACCGGTCGGTGTAGGCGTTCTGTCCGTCCGGGACAAACACCTCCCGCGACACCGACCGCATCGCGACCGAGACGGTCTCGCTCTCGAGACAGCCCTTGCTCTCGTGCTCCAGGCCGGCAACCATATCCTCACGCAGTACCGCCGGGTCCATATCTGCTCTTTGTGTGGACGCTAATGAATTGACGGTCTTCGGGTGCGCCCGCGGGCCAGACGCTACGTGACCCGGCAACGGCGGGCCGAAACCGCGGACCCTCGGGGCCACCGACCCCCGGCATCCCCCCGGCGACCTGCGGGGGTGGGAAGTCGGGACTACAGGGGGCAGAACCGACAGCGAGCAGAACAGTCGAAACAGCCGTGGGCGCGAGCGGGGCGAGTAGACTCATGTGAACGAGACCGGACACCTGCGGTCGGTACACTCACCGACCGTGTCTGGCATAGGTGTCGTCCCCCCGTTCGAGTCAGCCCCAGGCCTCGGGGGCGAACTCCGGGTGGACCTGCCGGCTCTGTCGGTCGATTGCGTCGATACGCTCGACGTCACGCTCGTCCAGCGAGAGGGAGAGACTCTCCCAGTTGTCGCGGATGTGGGTCTCGCTGGTGGCTTTCGGAATCGCCGTGATACCGTGTTCGCGGAGCCAGGCCAGCGCGACCTGTGCCTCGCTCGCGCCGTGTTTCTCGGCGATAGCCCCGAGAGTCTGGTCCGAGAGTACTGCCCCACGGGCCAGCGGCGAGTACGCCACGAGTTCGACCCCCGTTTCCTCAGCGTGTGTACGGAGCTGTCGCTGTTGCAGGAACGGGTGGATCTCGACCTGGTTTGTAAACACCGGCACGCCGAGCGTCTCCGTTGCCCGGTCGACGTGGTCGGGCTCGAAGTTGGAGACCCCGACCCGGTCGACAGCCCCCCGGTCGTGCAGACGCTCGAAGGCAGCAAGCGTCTCCGCCGGGTCGTACTCGCCGGCCGGCCAGTGAACATAAAGCAGGTCGACGTAGTCGGTGCCGAGGCGTGCGAGACTCTCCTCCGTCGACTCGACGACGGTATCGCCATCGAGGTTCGTTATCCAGATTTTCGTGGCGAGAAAGATATCCTCACGCGAGACCGACGCGGTTTCGATACCCTCACCTACCGCCCGCTCGTTGCGGTATATCTGTGCCGTGTCGATGTGTCTGTAGCCCATCTCCAGTGCTTGCCTGACACTCTGCCTGCACTGTGCGTGGTCCGTGTTCTCCCAGGTGCCGAGACCGAGCATCGGCATCTCGCCGGCGGTCGGCACGTCCTCTGGTGTTTGCATGACCGTCGATACGGGTGTGCCGGTAAAGTCGGTTTGGAACTCCGGCGACGACCGAAGCTGTCGTCCTGCCGGGGTCACCTGTCGAGCGGGTCCAGGGGCCGGTCACCGACAGAGGACGAGCACACCACAACGGTGATTGTGACCGACACCGATTGGACGGTATGGTCTTCGGGGTGTTCGCCTCGCTCGCCGCAGGGCTGTTGTTCGGGCTCGCGCTGGCGGCCCCGCCGGGGCCGATGAACGCGGTCATCGCAGAGGAGAGCGTCGTTCGGGGGTGGCCTGCCGGGTTCCGGGCGGGGCTGGGGGCGATGAGTGCCGATATCGTCTTTTTCTTTCTCGCACTCGCCGGCCTGGTGACCGTCGTCGAGCGGTACCCCGGTCTGCGCGGCGTGATGGTGACTGTCGGTGGACTGCTGATGCTTTACTTCGCGGTGGACGCGGCACGGAGCGTCGGTGACACGCTCGCCGATGCGGAGACAGGCGGTGGACGGGGGTTCTCGAAGGCGTTCGTGCTCGGGCTGAGCAACCCCTACCAGATCCTGTTCTGGCTCACCGTCGGGGTCGGTCTGCTCGACCCCGGACGACTGGACGTGTTCGCCCGTCTGCCCGCTGTCGGTGACACACTCGCCGGGGCCGTGGTGGTTCACACCGGGAGTGTCGCGCTCGTGGTCGGGCTGTTCGTGGGGGTGTTGCTCTGGATCGCCGTGTTTCCGGCGGCGCTGGTCGTCGCCGGTCGACGCATCGAGGCTGCTGTGCCGGTAGTGGCCGGCATCAGTGCACTCGTGCTCGGCGGGTTCGGTGTCCTGTTTCTCTGGGACGGTCTATTCGGAGTCCTCTGAGGGGGGGTCGACACCCGCCATCTCGGTCTCCAGCCAGTCTTTGAACCACCGAACACGGGTGAGTCGCCGGTGTGCGATGTCGCGGGCGGTCCGACTCCGGACCCGGGCCCGTGCCTCCTCGCCGCGTTCGAGCACCCGGCCGACCATCGTCGACGCGTCCATGTGGGTTCGTGACTCGTAGCCCATCCGGAGCAGCATGAGCACCGCGCCGTTCGCGCCGACCTTGTCGAGCAGGTCGGCCTCGACGAGGCTCTGTGTCTCCAGGGAGAGCTCCGCGAGGTCACCCTGGTGGGAGTGCTCCCGCACCGACCGGCACACCTGATCGACAAACGCCTCCGGGTACTCGGTGTGAGCGGTCAGATACTCCCGGGCGATACGAGCACCCGCCGCCGCGTGCTCGTCCTGGTCGACCTCGAGTTTGGCCACGTCGTGAAACAGCGCCGCGACGCGGGTGACGTCGGTGTCGGCACCCTCACCGCCGGCGATCTCCGCCGCGAGTTCGACCACGTTGCGGATGTGGTTGAACCGGTACTCCGCGGAGTGCCACGGGTACCACCGCATCCGCCCGCCGTCCGCCTCCGAGGCGACACTCGCCTCCAGGTAGTCACGCACGAACCGTTCCATCGCGGTGAACTCCTCGTCGGAGACGGATGTCTCGCGTATCTCAACACCCACAGCACCACCTCCAGACGAAACGTGTGTTAGTCATCTTGTATGTGTGAAGGCCTCTCGTTTCTTTAGCTTCTTCGGTTCGAGCGCGTCGATACTCCTCGACAGGTGGCACAGGGAGTTGGGCTCTCACCCCGGAACGACGCCGCGGCGCGGGTCAGACCACACGTCGACGGTGTCCACCCCTGGGGCGCGCGTCACACGACACCCCCGTCGGCCGTAGCGGTGTTCGGTCCTCCGTCGGACCACGGGGTGGTTCCGGGTTGTCGCACGTACACCCGTTCTCGTACCCGGGGACGGCGGCTGGTTCAGGGGGTGGTTTTATATGATGGGCTGTGTTGCTCCTAGATGGAGCGACCAGGTATGGCACAAGACGAGAACCGAAACTTCGCACTGCGGACGGCAAACGGTGATGAACAGAGCGTCTTCTCCGGCAAGACCCCCCGGCAGGCGGCACTGAAGGCAGCGCGGCGTCTCGAACCGGCCGGGTCCGAGAAAACGGCCGAGAGACAGGAGATTCGTCTCAGGGAGAAAGGCGAACACAAGCTCCACATCTACGACGGTTGGGCCTGGGAGGAGCAGGCTCCCGACGACAAACCCGACTGGATGCCCGACGAGATCACGAAGGGCAACGTCGAAAAGAAGCGCGTCGAACACATCGAAAGGATCTGAGCCGTGACGCGTCGGCCACGTGTCGGTGACGGCCGTCTCTCGTCGCTCTCCTTTCCCGGGTCACGACACTCGCCAGCCCCGGCCACTACCTGAGCAGGGTCTGTCGGACCCACCGACCGGTCAGCGGACGACGCCGGCCCCCGACATCTCGACGACGGTCGAGGCCCCGGGCACGGGGCGGTCAGTCGTCGAGCACAGTCTCGGGGCGTAGCCGTGCCAGCCGCATCGCGTTGCCGGTCACACCGAGGCTCATCCCCATGTCGCCGACGACAACCGCGACAGCCACCCCGACGTAGCCCAGCGGGACCCCGAGCGCGAGCAGGAGTTTCACACCGAGACTCCCCCAGATGTTCTGTCGGATGACCCCCCTGGCACGCCCCGCCAGGGCGTGAAGATACGGCACCGTCCGGAGGTCGTCGCCAAGCAGTGCGACGTCGGCGGTCTCGATGGCGGTGTCCGTGCCGGCCGCACCCATCGCCACACCGACCGTCGCGGCCGCCAGAGCCGGCGCGTCGTTGACACCGTCACCGACCATCGCGACCGACCTGTGCTCGCTCTCAAGTTGCTCGACCGCGTCGACCTTCTCCTCGGGGAGTAGTTCGGCGCGGTAGTCGTCGAGTCCGAGTTCCTCAGCGACGGTCCGGGCAGTCCCCTCGTTGTCCCCGGTGAGCATCACGACCGGCCCGACACCGAGTCGGTGTAGGCTGTCGACCACCTGCTCTGCCCCGGGTCGAACCTCGTCTGCGATGCCGAGGATACCGGTCACCGTCGTCTCGGTCCCGACGAGAACGACCGTCTTGCCCTCCCGCTGGAGACGGTCGACGGTCTCGCGCCCGGCCGCGGGGAGTGACGCCCGTGACGCGGTCTCGGACACCACACTCCCCTGACCGCCGTCTGTCACGCGACCGGCACCGAACAGCGTCGGGCTGCCCGCGTAGTAGGTGTCCCCGTCGAGCACCCCGCGCACACCCCGTCCCGGGAGTGCCTCGAACCCCGTGAGGTCGGGTACGGTCAGGCCGGCCGCCTCGACCCGGTCGAGCACCGCGTCGGCGATTGGGTGTTCACTCCCCTGTTCGAGAGCCCCGACCTGCCGGAGCACGTCCCGCTCGGAGGCGTCTCCGAGAGGCTCGATGTCGGTGACCGCGAGGTCGCCGCTGGTCAGCGTACCGGTCTTGTCGAACGCGACGGCGTCGACCTGTCCCATCGCCTCCAGGTGGCTGCCACCCTTTACCAGAACACCGTTGCGGGCGGCGGCCGTGACGCCGGAGGCGACACTGACCGGCGTCGAGATGACGAACGCACAGGGACAGGCAACAACGAGCAGTGTCAGCCCCCGGAGGAACCAGGTGAGCGGGTCACCGGTGAGGGCGTGACTGAGCCCCGCGACCCCGACGGTCGCACTCCCGTCGATCAAAAGCGGCGGGAGTGTGGCTGTCAGCACCGCGAGCACCACGATGGCCGGCGTGTAGTACGTCGCGAACCGGTCGACAAACTGCTCGGTCTCGGTTGTCTCTGCCTGTGCCTCGCTCACGAGGTCGATGATGCGTGCGAGTGTCGTCCCGTCGGCGGCGGTCGTCGCCTCGAGTTCGAGGTAGCCCGACTCGGCGAACGTTCCCGCGTACACCTCGTCACCGGGACCCCGGTCCACCGGGGTGCTCTCCCCGGTTATCGGCGACTGGTCGACCGCACTCTGCCCGTCCCGAACCACGCCGTCGACGGGAATGCGCTCGCCCGGTCGCACGACGACTGTCTCCCCGACCGCCACCGTCTCGGCGGGGACAGCCTGTTCCTCGCCGTCACGCCGGACTGTCGCCTCGTCGGGGGACAGCGCCATCAGTTCCCGCATCGAGCGCCGCGTGCGGTCCATCGCGTACTGTTCGAGCAGCTCCGCGATGCTGAACAGAACAGCGAGTGTCGCGGCCTCGACGTACAGGCCGACCCCCGTCGCGGCGAGAATCGCCGTTCCCATCAGCAGGTCGATATCGAGGGTCCGGCTGCGGGCCGAGCGGTAACCGCTCCGGACGACCGGCAGTCCGGCCGCGAACACCGCACACAAGAAAGCCACGTCCGCGACGGTGAGCGCGAGAGGGGTCCCGAGTTCGGGGTTCACCGCCGTAAGCGCGAACCCCAACACGAGTCCGACCGTCAGAAACGCCGCCCCGACCCACGTCTTTACCGCGCGTGTCCCCGTCCACACCTCGGCGGCCGGTGCGATGTCGACCCCTGGACCGCCGCCGTCGGAGCCGGAGACGACGTCGTACCCCGTTCGCTCGATAGCTGTCACCACGTCCTCTGCGTGGGTGCGCCCGGTGTCGTAGCCCACACTGACCACGCCCGTCGTCGGCCTGGTGTCGACCGTCTCCACCCCGTCGACACGGCCGAGACTCGTCTCGACCGTTCCCGCACACGAGGGGCAGTCCATCTCCGGAACAGAGAGCCGGAGTGCCCGTTCCTCGTCCTCGGCTCCTGTTGCCGACTGCTCGTCTGTCATCGGCTCTTACTAGGGGACAGACGAGAATACCAGTTTCTTGGAGTATTCCAAAATAGAGTTCGGAGCGTTCCAACCGCCTCCACTCTCCGTGGTGACTGGCCCGGTCGAGCGGGTGAGAACGGGGAGCAACCGCTCACAGCGGGGTCGGTGCGCCCTCGGCCGACCGAGTTCGTCCCGTGTACTGCTCGGCCAGGTGTGCCTCGGCCCGGCGGAGACGGTAGGCGAGCGTCGACCGGGGGATCTCGAGGCTGTCGGCCAACCCGGCGAGGTCGACCGCCCGGGGGGTCTCGTAGTAGCCCTGTTCGACGGCCGCCCGGAGCGCGGCCTCCTGTTCCGGTGGGAGGTCACCGGTCGGGTGGTCTGTCGCCGGCGACGTGACCTCGGTCAACCGGTCGATATCGAGCGACGCGCAGTTCTCGACGGCAGATTCGAGCGCGTCGAAGAACCCGCGGACGTCCCCGCCGGGGTGGATAATCCGCCAGGTGTACTCCCGCCGCTCGTGACGGGTCTCGAACAGCGCGCCGTTGCCGAGGTGGTCGAGTGCGATGTGTGGCACGGATGCACAGGCCGGTGTGCGCTCCCAGTAGGAGTACAGTACCAGCGTCTCGTCGTCGTGTTCGAGCACCTGTGTCTGCTGGGTCGCACCGCAGTGGTCCGTGGCCAGACAGTCCGCGTAGTAGTCGGCGGTCAGAAAGGCCGTCTCGATCGCGTCGAGCGCGGCCGGTGACCCGGTGGCGTGGTCGACCCGCCAGAGGTTCTCCGGGGTGGCGTGCAGAGACAGCGACCGGATACCCGCGTCGGGGTGCTCCGCGAGCACCTCCGCGACGGCGTTGCGGTCCGGTTCGTAGGTCAGTGTGAACACCAGTTCGCGCATTCGGTTTGGCTACGTCCGGCGGGATATTATACCCTCGCCGGACCGAGTGGCTGTGACCACCCCATCGCAGTCGTGGGCGCGACATCCTCGGGGAACGCCGAGTGGAGTTGGCCGTTCGACCACGCGTGGACCGGCAGGCTGTCACCGTGTCGTCACGTCCGGCGGCCGTCACACGGGCCGACACGACTAACTACCGGTCGATCCTACTAGGTGGTATGAGCAACTCAGATCAGGCACAGGCCGGAACGCCGGAGGGACAGGGTCCCGTCGAGATCGACGAGGAACTCGCCCGGCATCTCCGGAACAAGCGCGAAGACCTGTTCGAGACGTTCGAGATGCCCCACGAGTTCCCCCCCGAGGTCCTCGAAGAGGCACAGGAGCGCACGGAGAACGTCGAGAGCGAGATTCAGGCGGAGCTCGACGACCGGACAGACCTGCGCGGGCTGACGACCTGGACGACCGACCCGGTCGACGCACAGGACTTCGACGACGCCCTCTCCGTGGAGGAACGCGAGGACAGCTACGTGCTGTGGGTTCACATCGCGGACGTGAGCCACTACGTCCACCCGGGAACGGCGATGTGGTCCGAGGCCCGCGACCGCGGGAACACGGTCTATCTCCCCGGCCACACGGTTCACATGCTCCCGCCGGTTCTGGCCGAGACGGTCTGTTCGCTGGTCCCCCACGAGGACCGCCTGGCCCACACCGTCGAGATGCACCTCGACAAGGAGGACCTGAGCTACGACGAGATAGACATCTACAAATCGGTCATCCGCAGCGACGCCCGTCTGACCTACACCGAGTGTGAAACGACCCTGGACGACCCGGCGGCCGCAGCCGAGTTTCTGGAGGAGCCCGGGATGCTGGAGGAGGTCGACCTCGGGGGCAAAAACCGGCTCGTCTGGGGGCTCGCCGAGGAGATGCACGAGCAGCGAAAGGCCGACGGCTCGCTCGTGCTCAACCCCCGTCGTGACCGCGCCCACACCATCATCGAGGAGTGTATGCTCAAGGCCAACAAGGCCGTTACCCACAAGCTCATGTGGAGCCGCCGGGTCGAGGCGATGTACCGGGTCCACCCACAGCCCTCACCCGACGAGTGGAGCGAGGCACTCCGTGAGATACAGGAGCTCGACGGGGTCTCGATCCCGGGCGGAAAGTGGGGCGAACCCCGGAAAGCTGTCAACGCGACACTGGAGGAGGCCCCGGAGCGGCAGTTGGACCAGATACAGTGGGCCGTAATGAAGGTGATGCCACGCGCAAAGTACATGCACGACCCCTTTGGCGGCCACCACGCGCTGAACTTCGAGATCTACGGTCACTTTACCTCGCCGATCCGCCGACTGTCGGACCTGGTCAACCACTGGATTGTCGCCACGAACGAGATGTTCGAGGACCTGGTCGCGCTGTGTGAGCACGCCTCCGAGCGCCAGAAAGACGCAGAGCAGTGCGAACGCGAGTACAAGAAGTTCCTGGAGGAGGTCGGACTCGACCCCGCGGCGGTCAACAACCGCGGCATCGAGGTCGTCGAGGAGGCCTGACGACCCGCCCGCTGGGGTCGGGCCGG
>JAQCNM010000172.1 GCA_028275025.1 Halovenus sp. | reverse complement strand
TCCAGTTCGAGACTAGCCGCGGTCGACTTCGGCGAGATACCGAGGTCAGGATGGCCGGCCCGGAACACCATCGTGGCGGTAAACGAGCCGTTATCGGCCGCGTCGCCGTCGCCGGCGAGGTCGATCTGTATGTCGCTCCAGTCGTGGGGTCCGACGGTGGTCTCCTCGTATGCCACCCCGATATCGGTCGATCGAAGGTTCCTGTTTGTCAGGTTGACGGATACGTCGTCTGGTTCGCCGGTGAACTGGAGGTAACTCGACCAGCCCTCGCTCGTAGTCTCGACGTAGTCGATGGCGGCGGTTGGCTCGCCGAGACAGCTGTTGTTGTCGGGCTCCGAACACTCTGAGCTGTCCCGCCAGGGGACGGTGCCGTTTGCCAACTCGAGTGGGTTGCCCTTCAGGTCGGCTTCGATCACGGCCTCGGCGTTACTGAAGACGTACAGGGTGCCATCGAGTGTCTCACCCTCCTGTACCGCGTAGGCGCTGAGCTTTGTCTCGGCAAAGTCACAGCGTGGGTCGGCGCAGGAGAAAGCCGAGGTCGGCGGCTGTTCGGGGGCGTCGGTCAGTGCGTTGCCCACGTCCGGACCGACGTGAAGCTGTGACGTGACCGGGTTGCCGCCGAGTCGCCCGGTTCCCGTGTATGAGGCGACGACGCCGAAGTTGTTGTACTCCCCCACCGGACCACCGGGATCCGGTGACCCGTCGCTCCCGTCCCCGATGAGATTGAAAGGGCCAGCTGCGTCGTACCGGCTATCGACCCGTGACAGTGTCGACACGCCGAGTGCGGCCGACTCGTCCAGTCCGGTCACCGTCGCCGGGCGCGGAGGGTCGTACTTCGAGAAGTTGCTCGGGTCGAGTCCGTTGTCGACCGCCAGTCGAACTCGGTCGGAGTCAGTTGTGTCCACCTCGTATCTGCCGAGGCGGCTACTCGACGCGGTCTCCCCGTCGATGCGCAGGTTGGACAGGTCGTCGTAGTCGTCACGCTGCACCCAGACGTGCTCGGACTCGTTCTGGACTGCGTAGAACGGGTCTTTCACACCCCGCGCCGTCTCAGACACAACGTGGCTGAGGGTGTACCTGATGCCGGGCCGTACGCGGGCAGTCCAGGCCTCCCTGTCGGTTTTGTTCGTCGGGTTGTAGTTGGGAACGTACAGGTCCAGTGCGTCGACCTGCGTCGAGGCACCGGTCCCCTCGTACCACCGGAGTTCACCGGCGGCCTCGTACCGGGCGATGCTGGTGTCTGTCGAGTCCGAGACGTTCGTTCCGGTGGCGGTGGCGGTGAGTCTGACGGGGCCGGTGGTCGGGGTGGGTGGTGTCGCCCCGGGGTTGGCAGACACGGCTATCTGACCGGTCGGGTGAGTCCCCGTGACCGCGTGGGCGGTCGGCGAGACCGAGACGAACGTGTCCGGGTCTGTCGGCCCGGTGTACGGGCAACCGACCCAACCGGAACCCAGACTGTCGCAGGGGTTCGGATCGAGCGCCGGCAACGAGAGGTCGTACGTGACCACTTCTCGCGAAGGGTTGGTGACGGTAGTGCCGTTCTCGAAGGTCACCTCGACCTGCAGCGGTGTCCCCTGCCCAACCAGCAGCGGGTATGCACCAGTCAGGCCCAGATTGTTCTGCCACGGGTCGTTCCCGGTGCCACAGTCGCCGGCGGGGTCGTCACAGTCCGAGACCCCTGCGACCAGCGTCTCGGCCTCGTCGGTGTAGTCGACGCTCACCTGGATGTCGGTGACCCCGGAAGCCGGGTCGGTGACAGTCACGGTATCTCGTGCAGTGTACGTCTCGAACGCGTACTTGTCGTAGACGGCCTCGAGTTCGACCGTCCAGGGGCTGTACAGCCTGTCGAGTGTGTCGAGTTCGAACCGGCCGCTCTGTGAGGGGACGAGTCGGCTCTGGTCCAGCAGCGTGTAGTCAGCCGCCTCGAGCAGTGCCTGCGAGGAGCGCTCGGGCCCGTTCTGAAACGCCGCGAGCATCGAGACCATCTCCCCCCGCACCACGGGGTCGTCGACACCGCCGAGAAAGAAATAAAGCTCCGGTGTCCCGCCCACGCCACGCAGGCCGGGTTCGAACCCCTCGTCGTCACTCCCGGGAAACTCCGCGAGTCGGTCGAGCAGATTCCGCACCCTGTTGTCCAGGTTACCGGGAAACGACCGACCCTGTTTTTTCAGTTCGTCTCTGATAGCCTGCATAGCTAGATCGAATCTCCCGCCGCCGTAACGGAGGTCGTAGATCGTCTCGTCGCTGTCTGTGTAGCTGTCGAGGAGGTCGGCAAACTCGACCGTGATGTTGAGTGTCTGTTGTCTGTGGGTGGTGTCAGTCCAGCCGACCCGCTCGGCGAGCCCCGCGGCCACCACCGGGTACAGGATGGTCTGGTTCTCGCTGAGATCGAGCAGCCTGTCGGCTGGAACCCCGATTTCACCGTCGGCGTTCTCGGGCAGGTTCTCGAGGGTATCCCTGGTGCTGCCGAACCGCTGTGCGGCCTCGACACTCACGTCTGAGAGCCCCCGAAAGAGCACCCCGAGCGCACTCGGTTCACCGAACTCGCCGTTTGGCCCGGCGATTCTCCTGGGCCCCTCCAAGAGGTCTGCGGGGTCCAGTTTGATCGGCGCGAACGTGCCGTAGGAGTCGAAGTGAGAGAGGATATCCGCGACGTGTGGGTTGCTCATCCCGAGAATCTCGAGCATCCTGCTCCCACGGCCGTCTCTAAACGACTGTCGTTCGGAGCTGTTCAGCACACGCATCCGTGCAAACGCCTCCGTGACGTTCGTGATCTTCTCCGTGGTGTCCAGATTCCAGTCCGCACCGATCTGTTCGGGGATGTGAGAGACGGGCAGCGAGCCGAACCCGGAGATGTCGGGACTCGACAGCGGGACGGCGCGCTCACTGTGGTCGGTGTCCCGGGGGAGCAGTTCGAGCGTCCCGGAGTTACCAACCGAGGAGCCGACCGGCACGGTGTCGTCGGGGTAGCGCAGCGTCGTCTCGACGTACGGGTCAAGCACTGTCACGTTTCGTGTGAGCACCAGCGTCCCGTTACCCGGGAGTGTGTCACCGCCGGCGGTCCGGTTCGTTCCGGGTCCGAGCGACTGTCCCCACGATACCTCGTCAAGGTCGACAGTCGCACGGACCTCGATCCTGTCTGCCAGGCTCCTCGGCGTTCCGGTGACCGAGGAGTTGGTCCCGTTGCTGGTGGCCACGCAGTCGCCGGTGCAGTTCTCTCCGTCGTCCAGAAACGAGAACGTGGTCGCACGGGTCCAGTCCTGCGTGGTACCGTTGCCGAGCGTCGCCGTCACGTTCATGCCGTAGGTTCTGTTCGGTTCGAGTGTGTACTGCGGGAGCCAGACGTTCCCGGCGTCGGTGTCCCGCAGCGTGTCACTGTCCTCGGTATCGACGTTGAGTGTCACGTCGGCCGGAGCGGGTCTACTGCCGTTCAGGTCGGGTTCGTCGAACGCGCGGTACTGGGCGGTCACCGCAACGCGGTCTGTCACCGTCGTCGTCGTGTCGATGTACGTCACGTCGAACGCCGGTCGGGTGACGACCCCCTGCCAGTTCCCGTCAACAGCGCCGGTGTCGTCGCCATCGGCACCAACAGCGACGAGATTCAGCCCGCCCCGGACCCCAGGTAACCCCGGCGGCCCCTGGCGGGAGTCCACGACAGTGATATCGAACGGGGTATCTCCCGGGTCGACCCGCAGAGTACCCCCAGGTGCGGGCTTCCCGTTGACGGTGTCACGGTCGGTGTCGACCCGGAGATCCGTGCCGGACACGGTTTGTTCCCACGTTCCACCGGGGTCGTACTCGCCGAGTTGGTAGACAACCTGCTGGGCATCGCGGTCGTGGTATGCGGCGACTGTCCAGTCCCCTACCTGGAGGGTGGTCGCGTTGCCTGATGTGGCGGGAAGCGAGAGTCGGTCGAACACGACTACCAGATTTCGAACGGCGGAGGCGTTCCCGACCAGCGTCGTCTGTCCGCGGCCGAAATCGTGTGGTGTGTCGGTGCCGAGACGAACGAGCACCCCGGTGCGGGTCGCGTTGGCGACCGGGTCGAGCGACGCGATTGTTCCCCCGACGGGTCGACTCGCCAGCGACGCCATCAGGGACTGTGTCTGAACAACCTGTTCGTCGGTGAACGGTTCGGGTTCGAGAAGTGTGCCGACGGTGGTGTAGTTGATCGGCGGTGGTTCCTCGTGTGCGGGCGGGTCGAACGTCGGGTCGTAACCCGGGTCGAGTGTGTCACCCGACTCGACGAACACGGTCGCCAGTCCCTCCTCGACGATGTCGATGTCGCGTTCGTCGACCGATTCCCCGGTGACACCGTCGCTACTGGTCGGGGCGAGCATGAGACCCGCGGCCGCCAAGACGACTACTGCAGCGAGCATCAACGCGGCGGCCAGCAGAACGCTCCCCCGGTCACGCTGACCCGTGGTCGCCGTTGCACCGTCAGACTGCCCCATATCCCCTGACACGGTCGTCTCCTCCAACTGTAATGAAGTTATCGGTTGTTATGGTATTCACTCCTGTTGTGTAATGCGGGGAGAGGCTATCGGCCGGTCCGACGCACTGTCCGCGGGCGACTGTCGACGCTATCTGACCTGTCAGCGCTGACACCGTCACGACTGTGGGTTGCGATGGTCGACCCATCGGATATAAATCCCTGGACTCGACTCTGTGTACCTGGCATCACCGTGTGACCCGCGAGTAACTACCACTGCAACGGAATATTTCCGTTACCTACTTTCATCACTGGCCACAACGAGCAAACGATGGCGTCAGTAAAACAGCGTCGGAGCCGTATCGAGAGTCACCTCGATGCGGTGCTGGCGGGAACCGAACCGGAGCAGTTGCGCGAGCAGATGCGCCAGGTCACCCTCTCCGGGGGAAAACGGGTCCGACCGACGCTGACCACACTGGTCTGTGACGCACTCGACGGGGATGTCGACCGGGCTACCGACTTCGCGGCCGGAATCGAACTCGTGCACGGGGCCTCACTCGTCGTCGACGATATAATCGACAGGTCCGAACTGCGACGCGAGAGTCCGTCGGCGTGGACGGCGTTTGGTCACGGACCGGCGATTGTTACGTCCGACGGGCTGCTGGGCGAGGCGTTTGCGCTGTTTGCCCCCGACAACCGCGCTATCGAGGCGGTCTCCGGGGCACTCGTCCGACTCGGCCAGGGGGAGGCGAGTGAACTCCTGGCCCGACCGGAGTCGGTGCAGGGGTACGTCACACTCGCCCGCCGCAAGACGGGTGCCCTGTTCAGAGCGGCCGCCGAACTCGGTGCGATTGCCGCCGACGCGGACCCGGGCACAGTCGAGGCAGTTGGGCGGTACGCGGAGCAGGTCGGTGTCGCGTTCCAGATCCGCGACGACGTGCTCGACGCGACCGCCGACACCGAGCGACTCGGAAAGCCGAGCGGCCGCGATGCCGACCTCGGCCGCCCTTCTATCATCGAGATAACAGAGCTGTCTGCACAGGAGGCAACTGAACGTGCCCGCAGGGAGGTAAACGGAGCACTCGAGGCGCTCGACGCCGCCGGAATCACCGACTCACAGTCGACGGTGTACCTCCGAGAGCTCGCGTGGTTCGTCGTCGAGCGCAACCGATGAGTCCGTCTGCGGTCGCCCACGGTCTGCTCCGTCACCGTGGCGAGAGACGCCTCATCTGCGATACCGACACCGGCCGGTGGCGTGGACTCCTCGGTCCCTTGGAGTGGCTCCGCGGCCGAGTCCCCGGCAGTCTGTGACCTGTTGGGGATCGACAGCACCACGGTGACACTCACCCGACAGGGTGCCCCATTTGCCGTCGACGACACTGCTCTGGGCAGGTGCCGGGTCCACCCGTTCCTGTTCGACTGTGACCATCGCGACCGGCACGGCCGTGCCGAGTGGGTGTCACCGACGGCGATAGCCGACCGCGGGACCGTCTCCTTTCTCCGGGAGTCCTACGACGTGCGGTCTCGGGTCGACCACGAGGCTGCGACGGCCGCCGTCAGCCGTCTCGGGACCGACGTGGCGACACTCTCGCGCTCGGGAACGGTCCGGCAGACGCTCGCGCTGGCCGACCCCGAGACGGTGCTGGTCGCGGAGTCACGGCCCGGGTGTGAGGAAATTGCCGTCGCCGACAGCCTGGCGGAGCGTGCGGCCGACACGACGGTGACACTGACGACAGATGCGGGGCTCCCCGCTGCACTCGCCGCGACCGACGTCGACACACTGGTCGTGGGGGCCGGCGCGGTGTTGACCGACGGGCGCGTGGTCAACAAGGTCGGCACCCGCAGTGCCACACTCGCCGCCGCCCACGAGGGGGTCGATACCCTCGTCGTGACCGCCAGCGACAAGATATCGTCCGACACCGGCCAGGATACCGAGGAACGCGAACCGGGCGAGTTGTGCCAGGGTGACGCCCCAGTGCGGGTGTGGAATCCGACGTTCGACGTGACACCACCGGCGGTTGTCGACACGGCTGTGACCGAGCGCGGCGCGCTCGACACCCGCGACGTCGAGGGCATCGCGGCCGAGCACCGGGCACTGCGCGACTGGACGCTGTGACCGGGTCCAGGTGGTCGTCGCCGGGGAGAGCCGGTGTCTGGTGCCGGGAGTTTTACACCTGTGCCGGTAGAACTGTTGGGTATGCCGAATCTGCATCAACAGTACATCGACGGCGAGTGGACGGACAGCGATGGGGAGACGTTCACCAGTGAGAACCCCGCAACCGGTGACACGCTCGGCGAGTTCCAGCGGGCGACCACACGAGAGGTCGACGAGGCGGTCGCCGCGGCAGACGCCGCCTTCGAGGAGTGGCGGTCGCTCTCGCGGATCGACCGGGCAGAGTACCTCTGGGATATCTACCACGAACTCCGGGACCGGCACCAGGAGCTCGGCGAGGCGGTCACCCGCGAGTGTGGCAAGGAGATCTCCGAGGGAAAGGCCGACGTGACCGAGGCCTGGCACATGGTCGAGTGGGCCGCCGGCGACGCCCGCCACCCGAAAGGCGACGTGGTACCCAGCGAGATTCCCGCGAAGGACGCCTACATGCGGCGCAACCCACGGGGTGTGACCGCCTGTATCACACCGTGGAACTTCCCCGTGGCCATCCCGTTCTGGCACATGGCAGTGGCGCTCGTCGAGGGCAACACCGTCGTCTGGAAGCCAGCCGAGCAGACCCCACTCTGCGGGCAGATCATCGCCGAGATGTTCGACGACGTCGGGGTTCCGGACGGTGTGTTCAATCTTCTCCAGGGACACGGTGACGCCGGGGCGGCGATGGTCGAGGACGACCGTGTCGACACGGTGCTTTTCACCGGGTCGGCGGAGGTCGGCCACCAGATCGCCGAGACGGTTGCCGCCGACTCGAGCAAACGGGCCGCCTGCGAGATGGGCGGCAAAAACGCCGTCGTCGTCACCGACGAGGCGGACCTGGACATCGCGGTGCACGCCGCGGTGATGAGTTCGTTCAAGACCACCGGTCAGCGGTGTGTCTCCAGCGAGCGACTGGTCGTCCACACCGACGTCTACGACGAGTTCAAACAGCGGTTCGTCGAGGTGGCAGAGCGGGTCGCGGTCGGTGACCCGCTCGACGAGTCGACGTTCATGGGGCCGCTCGTCGAGGACGCCCACGTCGAGAAGGTCACAAGCTACAACGACCTCGCACGCACGGAAGGGGTGGACGTGCTGGTCGACCGGACGGAGCTACCCGACGAGGAGATACCCGACGGCCACGAGAACGGCCACTGGGTCGGACCGTTCGTCTACGAGGCCGACCCCGACGAGCCGTTGCGATGCACCCACGAGGAGGTGTTCGGTCCCCACGTCGCCCTGCTCGAGTACGAGGGTGACATCGAGCGCGCCGTCGAGATTCAGAACGACACCGACTACGGTCTGGCCGGCGCTATCGTCTCGGAGGACTACCGCCAGATAAACTACTACCGCGACCACGCCGAGGTGGGGCTGGCCTACGCGAACCTGCCCTGCATCGGTGCCGAGGTGCAACTGCCCTTCGGCGGTGTCAAGAAGTCCGGCAACGGCTACCCCTCCGCCCGCGAGGTCATCGAGGCCGTCACCGACCGCACCGCCTGGACGGTCAACAACGGCGAGGGTATCGAGATGGCACAAGGGCTCTCGGCGGATATAAATACGCGGGACGACTGACCGGCCGGGACGACCCACGAGAGTCCTGCCTTCGACTATCCGTGGCGCTGTCGTACCGAGGTACCAGGCCTGCGCCGGTGTCCCCGGCCCGGAGACCGGGCGACAGGGTTTTGTTCACGACCGGGAGAGTTGAGAGCGGATATGACCGCCAGCACTGGCAGTGACGGTATCGAGTCGCTCACGGACCCGGAGACACTGCGGGAGCGAGCGGGTGTGCCGGACACCGAGGTGCGCCAGCGGCTGGACGACCGGGCGTTCGAGGGAATGGGGACCCACTACGGCAGTATCGACGGGGTCGTGCAGGTGGGGGTCACCACCGACGACGGGCGACTGCTCCTGCAGGGGTCCGCGGAGTCCGGAGAGTGGGCACCGCCGGGCGGGTCCGTGCCGCCGGGCGAGGACTGGGTCGCGGCCGCGCGCTTGACAATGGAGACCCAGACCGGTGTCGACATCACAATCGACACGGTGGAACTGTACGAGCACCTGGTCTTCGAGCACGCGGACGACCCCGAGCGACGGTTCAGCGCACCCGGGGTCTCGTTCGCCGCCTCGGTGGTCGACGCCCCGC
>JAQCNM010000170.1 GCA_028275025.1 Halovenus sp. | reverse complement strand
ACGTCGTGTCGGGCGACCCTGGCGGTGAGTATCGCTCATCTGTCACACCTGAGAAGAGGCGGGGAAAAAAAGTCACGGTGCGTGCTGCTGTCCACAGCCGGAGCGAACGGGGGCCGGCGCTCGCGGCCGAAGTCACGCGTCTCCACGCGAGTTCCGGATGAGCTAGTGAGCGTCGGGCAGTTCGAACATCCCGGACGCCGTTGTGCCGCTGGTCGGGAGCGGCACACCTGGTATCTGACCGGCGGGGTCGGGGGGTCGGCCCGGGAGAGACCCGCCGTGTCTGCAGGCGGAGCAGGCCGAGTGCCTCGGGGTCGTACGGAAATCAGAGATTTCCGTGATGAACGGTGGACACCGTCAGACGAACCTGCGAGCGGGCGATGCCCGCGAGCAGCTGACGAGAGACGAAGTCTCTCGAACCACTTGACCCCGAGGCGGTTCACACGTCGAACACGACGTACACCTGCCAGCCGTCGTCCTGTCTTTCGACTGTCATTTCGGCGTAGGTAACGGCCTTTAGATCGCGGGCGTCGACCGCCGCGAGCGGGACACCGCGGTACGTGCCGGTGAACGCCCAGCCGCCCTCGTCGGTCCCGCTCTCGGGGTCGTCCGCCGGGCGTTCGACCCGGCCGGTGTTGTCGACCGGTAGCACCGAGCGGATATCCCGCTCGTAGATGAGTCTGTCCAGGTAGTCGAACAGCAGTGCCTCGCGTGACTCGGCCGTGACCGCGATCTCCCGGCGTTCGCCGCCGGTCTCCGGCCACGTCGCCGCCATCGCGGCGGCCATCCCGTCCGCGGCGGCCCCGAACCCCGCGCCGAGTGTCTCACCGGTGGCGGCGACCGCCACGTCGGCCGTGTGCTCGCGGAGTTCGTACCCCATCAGGAGACCGTGATGGCCCGGTTGTGGTCGATCGCTTTCTCTAATTCGTCCGCGATAGCGCTCCCGCGGGAGACCTGTATCTCGCCGCCACGGGAGACCGTCGCGGTGAACAGGTACTCGTTGTCGGCCCGTATCTCGACGGTCTCACCCCCGGCCCCGTCGACCGGGATGACGACGTGCTGGCTCGTCACCTCCGGTGTCACGGTCCGGTCACCGGTTGTTCCCTCACCCGAACTGCCCTGCCCGCCGGTGCTGGTCTCGCGGTCCTCGTGGGTACGGACGTCGATATCGATACCCAGGCGGTCCTCGACCTCGGAGATGCGACCCCCACCCTTTCCGATGACCGCCGAGATATCCTGCTCCTCGACCCAGACGATGGCGGTGTTTGGCCCCTGGAGCTCTACCTCGACGTGACCCCGCGCGATAGAGCGGATCTCGCGCTCGATCTCCTGTTTGGCGACCTGTTCGACCCCCGAGTCACTCCCCTCGTCGATCGGGACCGTCACGACCTGCCGGTTGAACGTGTATATCTCGTACTCGGGCTGGCCGGTGTCGAAGTCTCGCACCATGATAACCGGTCGGGCGAGATCCGCCTCCTGGAGCCCCTCCGGCAGTTTGACCTCGGTACTCACGTCGTACACCTTCGCCACCTCACCGGCCTCGATAAACACCACGGTGTCGACGACCTGCGGGATGAGCCCCAGTTCGACCCGGCCGATGAGTCGCTGGAGTGAGTCGATCGCACGGGTCGCGTGCACGACACCGATCATCCCGACACCGGCCAGCCGCATATCGGCGAACACCTCGAAGTCGTCGGTCTTGCGAACCTCGTCGTAGATCGTGTAGTCCGGCCGGACCATCAGCAGCGAGTCGGCCGTTTTCTCCATCTGACCGCCGAGTTCGGTGTACTGGGTGATCTCGGGGCCGACCTGCAGGTCACGGGGTTTCTCCATCGTCTTGACGACGACACCCTCGTCTTGGAGATACTCCGCGACAGCCTGTGCGAACGTCGACTTACCGGCACCCGGCGACCCGGCGATGAGCACACCGCGCTGGCGTTCGCTGAGCCGGCTCTTTAGCTCGTCGGCGTTGTCGTACTCCGCGAGACTGGTCTTCACGATCGGTCTGACCGCGGTTATCTCGATTCCGTCACTGAACGGCGGGCGCGCGACGGCGATACGGTACTCCCGGAACTGGACGATCGTCATCCCGGGTTCGTCGAGTTCGACGAACCCGTCCGGGTGGAGACGGGAACTCTCGACGATGTCCGTGGCGTACTCGTTGAGTGCCGTCTCACTCAGCACCTCGTCGTCGATCCGTTGGTAGGCCATCGAACCGACGTCACCCCGCTTCGCCATCGGCTCGACACCGGTCTTCAGGTGGACACTCATCGTCGTGTCGTCGAAGTACCGCTCGATGTCGATACCGGTGACCTCGCGGGTCTCGGGTTCGAACGCGACCACCTCGATTCCTTTCGACCGTGCGGTCTCGGCCTGTACCTCGTCGCTCGTGACCAGCGTGGCGTCCCGGTCGACCGCGAGTTCGCGGATGACCGCATCCATGTCGGCCCCGCTCCCCGGCCCGCTGGGTCGCTCGCCGACGTACTCGACGGTTACCCTGTTGTCTTCCTGAAGATCGAGCAGTCGCTGGAGTTCCGACAGCCCGTCCCACCCTGTCTCGCGGCCTTTGTTTGCCTGTCCCTCGAGTTCGCTCACGACAGTCTCGGGCACAAGCACCGTCGCGCCGGCGAACTCGCCGTCCTCGACGTGTGCCGACACCCGACCGTCGACAACGACGCTCGTGTCCGGAACTAGCTCCATACGACGTATTGGGCCAGGAGTTGCATCAACCTGTCGTGACGACTCCGTTCTGGCCAGACCGCCGGGCGCGACCCCTTCCCGTGCCGGTGGCCCGGAGTCGACTACAGACACCGGACGGTCTCGGTGTTCGGGTCGACCCGGACACGGCTCCCCAACGGAACTGGTGCGGTCGGGGTGGTGTGCCCCCAGTCCAGCCCCAGCACGACCGGCGCAGACGGGTCGTACCGGCCGACCGTCTCGACGACGGTCTCGTACAGCCGCTCGCGGTAGGCCTCACGCCGCTCTCGGGGAGGCTCTGTCAGGAAACTCCGCGTCGGCGGACGCCCGACGAGGACTCCGTCGAACTGTGCCAGTAGCCCCCGCTCGCCGAGACAGAGCAACGTCCCACGGACTGCCTCGGGTTCCGGAATCGACTCGGCAGTTTCGAGACAGAGCACCGCCCCGTCGAGCGCCGCCGACTCCGGGAGGTACCGGTCCGTGGCGAGGTGCCACTCGACGACGGTCCGGTTGCCACCCCAGAGTCGCCCCTCGACAGTCCGGGATGCGCCGGCCCAGCGTCGGCCCGGGTTCGGCTCGTATGCCGGCGGTGTGTCGAGTTCCGTGGGGTCGGTCCACCAGGTCGAGGGCTCGTCGGTCCAGCGCTCGGCCGGGGTGAGTTCACCGAGCCGGTCGTCGAAGAACGCCCGCCGGCAGTAGGTCTCGGTGTAGGCCGGAAGCTCACCGGGAACCCCGAGCTCGTTCATAAGCTGTGCCCCGTTGTACGAGACCAGCCCGGCTGTCCACAGCAGTAACTGGATGTTGGTGTTGTCGCTCATGCCGTAAAACCGGGTCGGGTGTGCCCGGAGCCGCCCCGGGTCGAGGTGGTCGAGCACCCGAAGCTGGTCGCTGCCGCCGATTGTCGCCACGACACCGGCGATGTCGGGGTCCTCGAAGGCGTCGTGGATGTCGGCCGCCCTGGCACGCGGGTTCGCGGCGAGAAAGCGGTCGCTCTGTCTGGCGGTCGGGTAGACAACCGGCTCCAGGTCGAACCGTTCGCGGAGTCGCTGCAGCCCGAGTTCGAACACGTGAGGCGCGTTCCGTGCCCCGCCGCTCGACGGTCCAACCACGGCGACCCTGTCGCCGGGCTCCAGCGGCGGCGGTGTGACGAACTCACGCACGGAGTCACCTGACAGCCGACCGGGCTTTTTTCTGTTGGTTACGACGCGGATTCACCCCGAATCGCCCGTGTCGTGGGCTTTTGAGCCCGGGGGCACAACCCCGGTGTATGCACCGGTTTCACATCGTGGACGTGTTCGCCACCGAGCGGTACGCGGGCAATCAGCTCGCCGTCGTGACCGACGCCGGTGACCTCACGGGCGAGGAGATGCTCGCCATCGCCGACGAGATGAACTACTCCGAGACGACGTTCGTCACCGGACCGCCGACCGACAGCGGCTGGCCGGTCCGCATCTTCACCCCCGCCGAGGAAGTCCCGTTCGCGGGTCACCCGACACTCGGCACCGCGTCGGTCGTCCGCGAACACCTCGCCGAGGGCAAACCGGAGACGGTGACACTCGACCTGGCCGTCGGGGGGGTCCCCGTCGAGGCCCGGGTCGACGGCGACCACGAGCGGCTGTGGATGCGCCAGCAGCCCCCGACGTTCGACGAGCAGGTCCCCCACGAGGAACTCGCCGGGGTGCTGGGGCTCTCACCGGACCGGCTAAACCGGGACTGGCCGGCACAGGTTGTCTCGACGGGGCTCCCGACGGTGATCGTTCCGCTGGTCGACCGGGCGGCACTCGGCTCTATCACACTCGACCGGGCCGCCTACGACGCGCTCGTCGAGGGGTACGGGGCGAAGCTGGTGCTGGCTGTCTGCCGGGAACCGCGGGCAACGGACAACAACCTCGCTGTCCGGGTGTTCGCACCCTACTACGACGTGCCAGAGGACCCGGCAACGGGCTCCGCGAACGGCTGTCTGGCGGCGTATCTGGGCCGGCACGGCTATCTCGGCAGCCCGCCGGTCACCGCGAGGGTAGAACAGGGGTACGAGCTGGGACGGCCGTCGATACTCTCACTGGCTGTCGACGGAGCCGGCGACACCGTCGAGGTCGGGGGCCGGGTGCTCGCGGTGGCCCGCGGCGAGTTACTGTGACGACGGGAACACCGGCGGGGGTTCCTCGTGAGCCCGCGACCGGCTCTCGAAGGGGCAGATCCGAACCCCAATCTTCTATTTACTCGGCTGGTATGTACAGTCGTGAGGAGCAACTACACCCTGTTCAGTGTCTGGGGGATACCCATCCGCGTGAACATCTCCCTGCTGGTCTTTCTCCCGGTTCTGGTGTGGCTCGTCGGCAGCGGTGAGCAGCTCGCGGCCTACGAGTCGGTGATCGAGACGGTCACCCTCGCGGAGGTCGACGCCGCGTCGCTGACCGACGGCGAGCGGTGGCTGATCGGCGTCGGAGCCGCGGTCGGGCTGTTTGCGAGTGTCACCGTCCACGAACTCGGGCACGCCTGGGTCGCGATGCGGTACGGTATCGGTGTCGAGTCGATTACGCTGTGGATTCTGGGTGGGCTGGCGAGTCTCGCCGAGATGCCCCGCCAGTGGAACCGCGAGTTCTGGATCGCGGTCGCCGGGCCGGCCGCCAGCCTCCTGGTCGCGGCGGTCTGTGTCGGGGCCGTCACCGTACTCCCGACCAACCTGACGATACCCGTGTTCGTGGTCGGGTTTCTGGCGGTGACGAACGCGGTGCTCGCGGTGTTCAACATGATTCCGGCGTTTCCGATGGACGGCGGCCGGGTGCTCCGGGCACTGCTGGGACGGACCCGGTCGTACGCCAGCGCGACACAGACAGCCGCCGGCGTCGGTCGCCTGTTCGCCATCCTGTTCGCCGTTGTCGGTGTCGTGGTGGTGTTCTCACCGGTGTTGATACTGCTCGCTCTGTTCGTCTACGTGGCCGCGACCGGTGAATCCCGGAGTGTGGTCGTCGCGGAACTGCTCCGCGGGCTCACCGTCGCGGACATCATGGTCGACACCGACCCGGTCGACGCCGGGGTATCCGCCGGCGCGGTGTTCGACCGGATGCTCGGCTCCCGCCGGCAGAACCTCGCCGTCAGCCGTGACGGGCGCGTCGTCGGTGCGGTGACCGGTGACCAACTCCAGGACGTCCCGGCGGGGGAGCAGTCGACGGCAACGGCCGGCGGACTCGCCACGACCGACCTCCCCCGGGTCGACGGGGTGACCCCCGCCTTCGACGCGCTCTCCGAACTCCAGCGGAGCGGCTCCGACACGGCTATTGTCGAGCGTGACGGTGCCCCCGTCGGTGTGGTCTCCCGGGCCGATTTCGCCGCCGTGCTCGACCTGCGCCGCGAGACTGCCTCGTTCTGAGAGCACACGACACACCGGAGCCGGCACAGCGACCGTCGGTATCTGTATACCTAGTATCTGTCTCGCACGGGATATTCATAGCTAGCACGTACGGTGAGGGGAGCTGGTGGTCTACTATCAAGTACAGATGCTCACCCCAGATTGTCAGGTGTTCGCGTCCCGGTCCGCGTTTCGCCGCGCCGTTGTTGGAGGGGCTCTCCTGGCGGCGCTGTTTATTGCGGTGTCTCTCGGGGTCCGCCAGCACGCGGCGTTTCTCTTCGACGCCGAGTCGATGCGTGCCTGGGTCGACCAGTTTGGCGCTCTCGCACCGGTGGTGTTGATACTCGTCCAGGCGGCACAGGTCGTCGTCGCGCCCGTTCCCGGACAGGTGCTCGCGCTCGCCGCCGGGTACCTCTTCGGGCCGGTGGCCGGGTCGGCCTACAGTGTCGTCGGTGTGCTCATCGGGAGTACAGTCGCGTTCAGCCTCGCCAAGCGCTTCGGACGACCGGCCGTGGAGAGCCTGCTACACGAGGACATCGTCGACCGGTTCGACGCGTTTGTCGAGCGGGTCGGGGTTCCCGGGCTGCTCGTGTTCGTGGCCATCCCGGGTCTACCCGACGACGCGATCTGCTTTCTGTGCGGGCTCACCCAGTGGCGGCTACGGACCTTCCTGGCAGTCATCACCGTCGGCCGGCTCCCGGCGTACGTCGCTACGGTCTACGCCGGCGGGGAGCTCGCCGCGGGCCAGTTTGGATTCGCACTGCTCATCCTCGCGGTCGTCGTTCTCGCCTCCGTCGGTGGGTACTACAAGCAGGACTCCATCCAGGCGGTGATCGAACGCCTCGGGTAGGCAAGACGGCCTCGACGCCACACAGGAGGCGGAGTCGGTTCAGACAGCCGTTGCCTTCTCGGCCTCGGCCTGCACCAGGTACGAGCGGTCGTCGGTGTACCCGGCGACCGTCTCGAGCGCACGGTCGGTACCGATCTGGTTGAGCGCCCACGCAGCGCTCGCACGTACCCGCTCCTGACTGTCGGTGTCGAGTCGGTCGGCCAGCGGGTCGATGGCACGGGTGTCACCGATCAGCCCGAGCGCCCGGGCGGCCGCCGACCGCACCCCGGGGTCGTCGGCGGCCAACCGCTGGGCGACCGGTTCGGTCGACCTCCGGCTACCGATACAGCCAAGCGCCCACAGCGTCGTCTCCTCCAGGTCGGTGTCACGGCCACCCAGAAACTCGTGGAGCGTCTCACAGGCACGCTCGTCACCGATACGGCCGAGCACGCGAACCGGCTGTGTGTCGCGCCGCCGTGCGAGCGCCTCGACCGCCTCGTAGGCCGCCTCGGGGGCGAGATGCTCCAGCGCGTCGAGGGCGTTCTCCTGCATGAACGCGGAGTCGAGCAGGTCGAGCGCCAGCAGAATCGGCTCGACCTCACCACGGGCCTCGTAGAGCCGGATCGCGTTCCACTCCGGCGGAAAGTCCCGCCGGTTGCGCGGTGTCAACACGTCGTAGAACCCTTTACGTCGGAGCTGTTCACGCACCGTCAGCTCCTCGAACACCTGTGCGTCGTCGAGTGCCGTCGAGAGCATCTCGGCCTCCTCGAGCAGTGCCGCAATCGTGGCCGCGTCCTCGTCCGGGTGGAGGCCGGCGGTTTCGACCGCGTCGGAGACGTCCGAGAGCCCGGTTGCGACCGTCTCACTGTTCGCCGTGTCGACACACAGGGACGTCTCGAGTGTCTCGTCGGCCCGTGTCACGAACCGCTCGACGGCAGCCACCACGTCCGAGAGCCCCTGCTCGGTCCACTCGGTTGTCGTGACCGTCTTCCGGTGGCCGGCGAGTTTCTCGACGACGGTCTCCGCGTACGGGCCGCGCTCTGGCTCTCCGTCGTCGCGCAGACTGTCGGTCCGGTCTGTCACGTCCTCGTCGGTGGTGTCGGCACTCGTCTCGATGGGGTCGAGTGTCGCCTCGATCTCGTCGAGGGCGGAATCGGTCTCGGCCGTCTCGACATCGTCGGCGACGCCGTCGAGACGTTTCGCCACCACAGACGGGGGGCAGGTCTCACCGTCTCCGTCGGTTTCGTCACCGGTCTCGGCGGCAGACTCCTCGGGGTCCCCGTCGCCGTTGCTCATAGCTACGGGTCTGTCGGCGCTCACAAAAGACGTTTCCCCCGCTCGTGGCCGCCGCGGCAAAACGGTTAATCGAGCACGGACCGACTGCTGTGACATGACAGCCGCCGCGGACCTGATCCTCACGAACGCGCAGGTACACACACTCGAATCGGGCACAGAGGGGCCGCAGCCGGACGCCGAGGCGGTGGCGGTCCGGGACGGCCGGGTGGTCAGGGTGGGTGCCGCCTACGACATCGAGTTCGTGACAGACACCGAGACGACAGTAGTCGACCTCGACGGGCGGACGCTGTTGCCGGGATTTATCGACGCACACACCCACATGGAGCTCCTGGGGAGACGCATCCGCGAGGCCGACCTCGGGGGTGCGACGGCCCCGGAGGTCTGTCTCGAACGGCTCCGCACCCACCGCGACGAGACCGACGGTTGGGTGCTCGGCTTCGCATACGACGAGAGCGGGTGGGGTGACGCCCGCCAACTCACCCGTACAGACCTCGACACGGTCAGCACCGACCGGCCGGTGGTCGCGTTTCGGGAGGATATGCACCTCGCCTCGGTCAACAGCGTCGTGCTGGAGCGGTTCGGTGACGAGATGCCCGACCGGGACGTCCGCACGGCGGGCGGCGAGCCGACGGGCGTGCTCGTCGAGGACGCACTCGACACCGTCTGGGAGGCGATCCGGGCGGACCCTGCCCGGACACGCGAGTACCTGCTGGCCGCACAGAAACGGGCAAACCGGCTGGGTGTCACTGCGGTCCACGACATGGTTCGGAACTCCCACGCACCCCGGGTGTACCGTGAACTCGACCAGACGGGTGCACTGTCACTCCGCGTGCGGCTCAACTACTGGTCGGACCACCTCGACGCCGTGCTGGAGACCGGTCTTCGGACCGGGCACGGGAGCGACCGCGTCCAGACGGGCGGCATAAAATCCTACACCGACGGCAGCCTCGGCGGCCACACCGCGCGCCTCTCCGAACCGTACGCCGATGCCGGCACCGGGAGCGAGTCGTCCGACCGACACCGCGGCGAGTGGGTGGTGTCGCCCGCCGAACTCGGGGCACTGGTCACGCGCGTCGACGAGGCGGGAGTACAGATGACGACACACGCTATCGGCGACGACGCCATCGCGGCGACACTGGACGCCTACGACGGCACCGAGGGCGACCGCCACCGCATCGAACACGCAGAGATACTGACCGACGAACTCATCGAGCGGCTGGCGGCGAGCGACATCGTCGTCTCGGCACAGCCGAACTTCCTGAAGTGGGCGCGAGAGGGTGGGCTGTACGCCACACGCCTCGGTGACCGGCGTCGTCGTGAGTCGAACCGGTTCGGGAAACTGCTCGACAGCGGTGTCACACTCGCGTTCGGGAGTGACTGTATGCCGCTCGACCCGCTGTTCGGTGTCGCCCAGGCCGTCGACGCACCCACACCACAGCAGGAGCTATCGACGTTCGAGGCACTCCGTGCCTACACCCACGGCGCGGCCCGGGCGGGGTTCGACGAACACCGGATGGGTACTGTCACGGTCGGCCACCACGCCGACCTGGTCGCCCTCGGGACCGACCCCTGGACGGCAGACGACATCGCGGCGGTGGACGTGACGATGACCGTCGTCGACGGCGAGATTGTTCACGACGAACGGGCGTAGCCGCGCGGTCTCCCTGGATTTATTCCCCATCAGCCACTACACTGTGTCGATGGGCGACAGTGACGAGCGAGACAGTCCCGCCGACGAGACAGGTGTGGTATCGTCGCCTGGTGTGGCGTCCGAGCGGTCCGACGAGTCCGTCCGGCCCGCCGCAGACGGTGGACCGACCGGTCGCCCCGGGCAGAACACCGGCAGCGGTGCCGAGCGGCCGCCGGCCCCGGCCGCGCTCGCGTCAGTGTTCGAGGTGTACGAGATGCGCGAGGACGATGGGACCGTGCTGTACGTCGGTGAGCCACGCGCACCGCAAAAACAGGTCGAACGGAGCCTCTGGTCGTTGTTCCGTGAGCGTGGCTACGACGTCAGCCTGCGGCGGGGCTACCAGAGTGGGACCGACGTTCCGCTCTCGCGCGGCGAACACGTCCTGGTCGCGGAGCCGCGGTCGGTCGGTGTCGACGGGGTTCCGTGGCTGAACGTCGGTCTGTTCGTCGCCACGGTGCTGTCGACGCTGTTCGCGGGAGCGGTGTACTGGTACCAGGTCCCGGTGCTCGATGAGCCGTTGCGGGTGCTCGAGGCCTGGCCGTTCACCGCCGCTATAATCGGTGTACTCGGGATTCACGAGCTCGGCCACTACGTGTTGAGCCGGTATCACGGGGTCGAGGCGTCGCTGCCGTACTTTATTCCGGTGCCGACATACATCGGGTCGCTCGGTGCAGTCATCAAGATGGAGGGGCAGATACCCGACCGGCGGGCACTGTTCGACATCGGTATCGCCGGTCCGCTCGCCGGGCTCGTCGCCACCGCCGTCGTGACCGTCGTCGGCGTCCAGCTCGACCCGCTCCCGGTTCAGGAGGCAACGGCCACACGGGCCGGCGAGGAGGGTGCCGTCGTGTTCAACTACCCCCCACTGCTTGAGCTCATCGCCGACCTCGCCGGGGCCGGGGACTCCCTCTCCGGCCCCGTCCACCCGGTGGTGTTTGGTGGCTGGGTCGGGATGCTCGTCACGCTGCTGAACATGCTCCCGGTGGGCCAGCTCGACGGTGGTCACATCCTCCGGGCGATGATCGGGGACCGCGCCCAGTTGGTCGCACGGAGCATCCCGGCGCTCCTGTTCGGGCTCGCGGGGTACCTGTTCGTGTTCCGTGGGTTCGACTCGGTGCTCATCTGGTCGATGTGGGGGCTGTTCGCGCTCGGGCTCGCCTACGCCGGCCCCGCGAACCCCGTCGACGACAGCCCACTCGGCTGGCCGCGGATCGCGCTCGGCGCGGTCACCTTTGTTCTCGGGGCGCTCTGTTTCACCCCGGTCCCGGTCGAGATTATCCAGCCCGCCTGAGCGTGTGACCCTCTCGACGCGGTGAGCCGTTCCGCCCTGCTCGACCCGACCCCGACAGCACCGCCGCGGCCCGGCTCAGCAGATGAACACCAGTATTTATTGCCTCAGGCGGCCGATATCGAACTGCTATGGGAAAGACACTCACCGAGAAGATTCTCGACGCTCACCTGGTCGAGGGGGAGCTCGAACCCGGGGAGGAGATCGGGATCGAGATCGACCAGGTGCTCACACAGGACACCACCGGAACCTTAGTGTGGCTCCAGTTCGAGGCGCTCGGCCTCGACGAGGTCCAGTCCGAGCTCGCGGCACAGTACTGCGACCACCAGACCTACCAGTTCGACTTCAAGAACACCGACGACCACCGGTTTCTGCGGTCCGCGGCGGGCACCTACGGGGCGTACTTCTCTCGGCCGGGAAACGGTATCTGTCACAACGTCCACCGCGAGAACTTCGCCGCACCGGGAAAGACGCTGCTCGGCTCGGACTCTCACACCCCCACACCGGGCGGCATCGGACAGTTCGCCATCGGGTCGGGCGGTCTCGACGTCGCCGTCGCGATGGGGGGTGGAGCCTACTACATCGAGATGCCAGAGGTCGTCGAGGTCCGACTGGAGGGTGAACTGCCGGGCTGGGCCACTGCGAAGGATATCATCCTCGGGATGCTGCGTCGGCTCTCGGTAAAGGGTGGCGTGGGCAGGGTCTTCGAGTACACAGGTCCCGGGGTCGAGACGCTCAGTGCACCCGAGCGCATGACTATCACCAACATGGGAACAGAGTTGGGCGCGACGACGAGTCTGTTCCCGACCGACGAGCGGACCCAGGAGTACCTGGAGCGGGTCGGTCGTGGTGACGAGTTCGTCCCGCTCGGACCCGACGAGGACGCCGACTACCACGACTCCGTGACCCTCGACCTGTCGGAGCTAGAGCCACTGATCGCCGAGCCGTCGATGCCGGACAACGTCGTCCCGGTCCGTGAGGCCGCCGGCACCGAGGTCGACCAGGTAATCATCGGCTCCTGCACGAACGGGGCCTACGAGGACGTCCTGCCGGCCGCGAAGATGCTTGAGGACCGTACCATCGACCTCTCGACTGAGATGATCGTCGCACCGGGGTCGAAAAAGGCGAGCGAGATGCTCGCCCGCGAGGGCTGGACCGCCGAGTTGATGGCCGCCGGTGTCAACTTCTCCGAGTCGACCTGTGGCGCGTGTATCGGTATCGGTCACGTTCCCGGGAGCGACTCCGTCAGCGTGCGCACGTTCAACCGGAACTTCGAGGGCCGCTCGGGAATCGAGGAGGACAACGTCTACCTGTGCTCGCCGGAGGTCGCCGCCGCGACGGCGCTCACCGGCGAGATAACCGACCCTCGGGACCTGGATGCCGACATCGAAGCGCCGGGCTACGAACTCCCCGACCGGTACGAGGGGGCCGAGAGCGACATCATCACGCCCGACAGCCCCATCGACGACGGGTTGATAAAGGGTCCCAATATCGGCGACGTGCCGCTGAAGGAGCCTCTCGAGACACAGCTTGAGGGGCCAACTCTGCTGAAGATGGGCGACAACATCACCACAGACCACATTATTCCGGCCACTCAGGACATCCTGATGTACCGGTCGAACATCCCGAAGCTCAGCGAGTTCACCCTCTCGCGGGTCGACGACACGTTCGCCGACCGGGCGCTCGCGAGCAACGGCGGCTTTCTCCTCGCGGGCGAGAACTACGGCCAGGGCTCCTCCCGGGAGCACGCCGCACTCTGCCCGATGTTTCTCGGTGTCGAGGGGGTCCTGGCACAGAGCTTCGCGCGGATTCACCGCGCCAACCTGTTCAACTTCGGCCTGTTGCCGCTCGAGATCGACCCGGAGACGTACGAACGCATCGACCAGGGCGACCACGTCGAAATCGTCGACGACGTCGCCGAGGCGGTGCGGTCGGGTCGGGAGGCGTTCACCGTCCGCATCAACAACGACTGGGAGACAACGGGACATCTGGATGCCAGTGCCCGCGAGCGGGACATCCTCGCCGCCGGCGGAAAGCTCTCGTACGTCAAACAACAGCACGAGGGGGGGAGTGCCGCGCCCGCCGACGACTGACGCCGGGTGATCTGCCCGTCTCGTCGGCACGAGACCCCTGCCCGTCCCAGCCGACGGGGCCGAACACGGAGCCGCCGGGGTCGGTGCCGTCCCCGAACAACGGGATTTTAATTGTTCACTACAGACAGTTCGGGTACGGGTATGACCGATATCACTCTCGACCGTCGGGCGTTTCTCGGGTCGCTGGCGGCGGTGGCTGCTGCGGGTGCCGGCTGTCTGTCCAGTGGCGAGGAACAGCCGGCGTACGCCGAGTCCCTTCCGCCGGACCTCGCGGTCCCGTTTGTCTCTGTGGACATGACTGTCACCGAGGAGCCGGAGTCAAGTGGGCCGGGGCTGCTCCCGTTTCTGGTCCCGAGACCGGGCAACAACGGCGAGCCACGGCGGGTCCGGTTACCGACCGACCGGCTCCTCGACCAAGAGGACCCGTTGTTGTTGTTTCCGCTCGAGGTCGGCAGGTGGTTCCTGTTCGGGGGGTCGGTCCTGTTCGGTCTCGCCGGACTGGGGTATCTCGTCGACCGGGAACAGACGGCCGTCGCCGACGAGGTGCGGGTCGTCGACGGTGTCGGCATCGCAGTCGGTAGTTTCGACCTCGAGCGTGCGGACGCGCAACTCCGTGAGAGCGGCGCAGCTACGGGGGCGTCCTACGAGCGGGTCGAGGAGACCGACCGGTTCGACCACTACGAGCCAGTTGCCACGGGCACAGACGAGCCGGGCTTTGTCTCCGACGGAAAGCCGGCGGCGGTGGCGGTGAGTAACGACCGGATACTGGTCGCCCGGAGCCAGACCCGGCTCGACAGTGTCATCGAGACGGCAACCGGTGACCGTGACAGCCTGGGTGACACGCTGAACGGGTTCGAGCGTCTCCTCGACCGCGCCGGCGACGGGGCGCTCGTCACCGGCTGGCACGGACCGGTCGAGGCGTCTGTCACCGCCGACAACAGTCCGGTCAACGGTGCCGTCGTCTCGACAGAGGCCGACGTGGTCGCCTCGGTGTCGTTCGACCCGGAGGGAGAGGCGCTCACGGCAAGACTTGCCACGCAGAACGGCCCACTCTCGGCCGGTCGTCAGAGCGAGGCCGTGGCGCGGCTGGGTGCCGCGGGTCAGGACCGGTCGGTGACGACAAGCAACGGCCAACTGACCGTCTCGGGAACCTACCGTGACATCGACTACGAGCAGATTCGGCCCGGACAGCACCCGACAGACGACCTCCCCTCGGGTGACGACCTCCCGGCGGTGATCGAGGAGGCGGTCCCGGACGACGCCGTCGAGTTCGTGGAGCCGCCCGACCAAGAGGGGGCAGTCCGGGTCGATGTCAGCGGTGACTTCGAGGTCGACGAACTGAGGGTCGTGACGGTAGAGGCCGGTCGTGAGAGCACGGCCGAGTTCTCGAGTGTCAGGTCGATCTCGCTGTACAGCTACCCGGACCCGGACGGCGACGAGATACGGGTCATCGTGACGGTCGACGGGGTCTCCGGTATCATCGCGACCGCGGAGTACCCGCTCACGAGCGGTGGGTGAGCCGGGTCACGACCCGCAGGCTGTGAGTACTTACCCGCTGGACACCTACTGGAGGGTGATGACAGACTCGTGGACGGCCGACCGGATGCCGGACTGCTCGGACAGGACCGTCGTCGTGACGGGGGCAAACAGCGGCCTGGGGTTCGAGACGGCGACGGCGTTTGCAGAGAAAGGGGCGACAGTGGTGATGGCCTGCCGGAGTCTCGACCGGGGGCGAGCGGCCGCCGTCGAGATACGGAACGACATCGAGCCGACGGGTGCGACACTCGACGTCCGTCAGTGTGACCTGGCCTCGCTCGACTCGGTGGCGTCGTTCGCCGACGGGGTTCACGATGCCTACGACGGGGTCGACGTGCTCTGCAACAACGCCGGCGTGATGGCTATCCCGCGTGAGGAAACCGCCGACGGGTTCGAGAGGCAACTCGGGGTGAACCACCTCGGTCACTTTGCCCTGACGGGTCATCTGCTCGACGTGCTCGTCGGGAGCTCCGGGGAGAGTCGGGTCGTCACCCACTCGAGTGGCGCACACACCGCAGGTGACCTCGACCTCGACGACCTGCACCGCGAGGAGTCGTACGGCCGGTGGGAGGCGTACGGGCAGAGCAAGCTCGCGAACCTGTTGTTCGCCTACGAGCTCCAGCGCCGTCTCGAGGCGGCCGGTATCACCGACACGAAGAGTGTCGCCTGCCACCCGGGCTACGCCGCGACCAACCTGCAGTACCGCGGGCCCGAGCAGTCCGGGTCCCGGGTCCGGTACGCGCTGATGAAAGTCGCGAACACGCTGGTCGCACAGTCCGCCGAGCAGGGTGCCCTTCCGATGCTGTACGCGGCGACAGCGGCCGACGTCGGGGGTGGTGACTACTACGGTCCCGGTGGGTTGTTGAGTATGCGAGGGTCGCCGGAGCGCCAGGAGTCGAGCGCGGCCTCGCGGGACCCGGCGGACGCGAGGCGACTGTGGGAGCGCAGCGAGTCCCTGACCGGTGTCGAGTACGACGTCGGACTGGCACAACCGACCACCTGAGCGGGGGGGAGCAGACCCCGGGTGGATACCGGCGCGGGGGTCGTTGTCACCTGGTTCTGGCACTCCGGTCGGCCCCGGGGCTCTCGATCGTCTCGATGTCGACCTCGGAGACACCGATGCGGGCAAACTGAGTCCGGACGTGCTCTCGTGCCGTCGCGATTGCCCGGTCGCGGCTGTCGAACCCGCGGGGCATCGGTGACTCGAACGCGACCTGTATCTCGCGGCCGTCGACACGCTGGCTCTGCCCGCCGCTCTCGACCTCGTAGAACTCGTCACAGACCCAGACGTACGGTGCGCCGTCGTCGGGTGCCCCACGGTACTGTGGCGGTTCCTCGTCCTCCTCGTAGATACTACCGGTGAGCGCCGTATCACCGCCTCGGCCCCGCACGAGCATCATGTAGAGGGCTACGCTGTCGGGGATAAAAAGGAGTCCGTTCGGCCGCTGTCGGCTTCGATGGGTGTTGTTTTTGTGATGGACACCCGAGAGACAGCTGTGGAGTTTGGCTTCGAACTCGCGCTGGCGGCACAGCTAGAGGCCACCGAGACGCTGGTGAGTCGTCAGCTGGGTGTGGCTGTTCACGGCCGGCGGGTGATGGACCTGGTCTGTATCGAGCCGACCGCGGCGTTCGACGAGCGGGTCGCCCTGACCGCCGAGAGTATCCCGGCGGCGGCAATCGAGAGCGACGTCGGACCCGGGCGGGCGCGGTACTGGAAGTCCGCGTTCGACTGTCACCCGGAGCGGGCCGAGCGGGCGGTCGAGCGGGCACTGGCCTGTGGGTTCTTCGAGGAGGAGCGGCGAAACGGACGAACCTACGTCAGACAGGCCACGCGGTACCCCGACTGGGTCGACCGGGTGACCGGCATCGAGAACAAGCCCGACCTGGGGCGGCCGGGTGCACTCGAGACACAGCTGCTGACCGACGTGAAGCTCGGGCTGTTGGACGAGGTGGTGCTCGCGACGGCGTCGCGGGTCACCGGTGCCCACCGCAACCGCATCCCCGACGAGGTGGGCATCTGGCAGTTCGACCCGGAGACCGGGGAGCGCGAGGTGCTCCGCGAGCCCGAACAGCTTCCGGTTGCGGAGCCGGGTGTCGAGATCTGTGAGCGAGGGAGTGCACGGACCGAGATACGCATCGCGACTGTCCCAGCAAAACGGAGCGCACGGCGGGCGCTCGCCGAGCGGGCCTACGGAAAGGGGTGGCGAAGCTACCGGATGCCGGCCTGCGCACGGGTCGACCCCGACGAGCACGGTCTGCCGTTCTGTCCGTGGAAGGGCCGGGTGGTCCGGCCGGCGACCGAGTGTGGCCCGGACTGTGGCGGTCACGACCCCGCGGACCCGCCGGCGTTCGACCCGGCAGCGCTGCGGGCGGCACGGACCGCCTGGAAGGCAGACCCCGAGGGACAGACCCACCGGCAGACCGACCTCGAACGGTTCTCCGAGTAACGGGTCAGTCCTCGGCCGGTGTGCTCCCCTCGCCCGCCCCGGCCGGACCGTTCACGGCGCTGTCGTCGATGTACGTCTCCCTCCAGGTGCCACGGAGGAACCACGGAACGGCGACGAGTGCGCCGAGAACGTTGCCGACGGCCATCCCGATCCAGACACCGGTCGCACCCATCCCGACGACGAACACCAGCACACTGACCGTGCCGACGCGACCGACCCACAGCGTGATAATCGAGATGACCATCGCGGTGCCGGTGTTGCCCGCGCCACGGAACGCGCCGAGTAGCACCTGTGTGATCCCGATAAACGCGAACTCGACAGACCGGACACGGAGGTACTCGACGCCGAACTCTATCGTGGCGGCGGCGTCCTCGACGTTGCCGAGAAACACACTCACGACCGGCTGTGCGAACACGACAGCGACAGCAGCCACCACGAGCATCACACCCGCTCCGGTGCCGGCCGCGAGATAGACGGCACGGGCGGCACGGTCGGACCTGTCTGCGCCGAGGTTCTGGCCCACCATCGTGTCGATAGCCCGCCCCAGACCGAGTGCTGGCAGGAACACGAGCGAGATGATGCGGTTGCCGAGCCCGTACGCGGCCACCACCGGTGGGGAGAACGTCACCACCATCGCCGTCAGCGTGACCAGCGCGAGCGCGCTCGTGCTCTGTTCGACCATGCTCGGCGTGCCCAGCCGGACGATATCGCTGATAAACGAGAGATCCGGCACGAGATGGCCCAGTTCGACGGCGGGACCGACCGCGGTTCCAAACAGGAGGTACACGCCGACGACCGCCGCCAGCCCGCGGGAGAGCACCGTCGCGAGCGCCGCCCCCTCGATACCCAGCCCGGTGAACCCGGTGGCGGAGAGCAGCGCAGACTCCACGCCGCCGAGCCGGAGTAGCTCCATGAGCGGGTTTCCGTCGAACCCGAAGATGAAAAACGGGTCGAGCAGGATGTTCGCCACCACCGAGAACAACACCACGTACATCGGTGTCCGGGTGTCGCCGTAGCCCCGCATCAGCGCCGAGAAGACGAAGAACCCGAACAGAAACGGGATACCGAGAAAGATAACCTCCATGTAGTCGGCGGCGAGCGGGATGACCGCCTCGGAGGTGTCGGGGTCGCTCGGCAGCAGGTCGAGCGCGGGGCCGGTGTAGAGAAACCCGACCGCACCGATAGCCACGGAGAGCACACCCACGCTCGTGAACGTCTGTCCGACCACCGTTCCCGCGGACTGGTCGCCCTCGGCACCGGTGTACTGTGCGACCAGGATAGCACCGGCGGTGGTGAACCCACCCGCGACGGCGACCAACAGGAAGATGAGCGGAAAGGCGAGGCTCAGTGCCCCGACAGCGTCCGAGGAGAGCCGCCCGAGGTACAGCGTGTCCGCGATGTTGTAGCTGACCTGCAGCAGTTGGATAACGACAATCGGCCAGGCGAGTGCGAACAGCGGTCGCACGAGACTCCCCTCGGTGATGGACTCGCGTGGCTCACCCGAGTTGTCGTCGGGGTCACCCTCGCCGGCCACCCCTGGGCGAGGGTCGGTGCCGCTGTTCACCGGTCGCTCGCCCTCGTCCGTGCCGCGACTGTCCCCGACGCCCGCGGGGTCCTCACCGGTCGGGTTGTCACCGTCCTCCGGTGGCTCGTTGCTCACGACCCGAACTCACGAGAGGGGTGGTGGTGAACGTTCGGGTATCGGGTCGACCCGGTCCGTGAGTTCTGTCACCGGCTCTCCGCGGTGTCGGGTTCGTCGTTCCCACCGGTGTCGTCCTGGTCTGCGGTCAGCCCGGCATCGGGGTCGCGTTCGAGCGCCGGCGGGGCGTCGTGGTACTCCGAATAGCCGTCGAACCAGCGGGTGAGCCGCTCGATACGGTCGACGATGTGCCCGGGTTGGCCGCTCCGCGAGAGCTCGTGGCCCTCGTTCGGGTAGCGCACGAGCCGCGTCTCGACGTCGTGTTTCCGGAGGATGCGGTGGTAGAGTTCGGCTGTCGACGCCGGGGTACGGTAGTCGTCGTCACTGTGGATCAGGAGCGTCGGCGTGTCGACCTCGTGGGCGTGACCGGCGGGGGACTGTGCCCACAGAAAGCCCGGCTCTTCCCAGGGGGTGGTGTCGAAGTCGCCCTCGACGAGCCGGTATGCGGCGTCGGTCGACCCGTAGAACCCCGTGAGGTCGTAGACGCCGCGTTGACTGACCGCCGCCTCGAACCGGTCGGTCTGGCCCACCAGCCAGGCGGTTGCGAACCCGCCGAAACTGCCGCCGGTCACGAACACCTGGTTCCCGTCGACGTACTCCCGGTCGGTGGCCGTCTCGACGCCGGCTAGCACGTCACCTGCCGTCACCGCGCCCCAGTCGCGCTCGATAGCCGACAGAAACGCCTCGCCGTAGCCCGCAGAGCCACGCGGGTTCGACCAGAACACCACGTACCCCTGGGCTGCGAGTGTCTGGAACTCGTGCCACATCGTCCCGCTCGTCGTCCACATGGCGTGTGGGCCGCCGTGTATCTCGACGACCAGCGGATACTGCTCGTCTGGGTCGAACGCCGGCGGGGTCAGCAGCCAGCCCTGGAGCTCGTCTGCCGCCGTTTCACCGCCGTCCCCGGGTTCGTACCGGAGCTCCTCGGGTTTCGGGACCGCGCGGTCGTCGAGATAGTCGGCGTTGATACGGGTGAGCCGGCGGCGCTCGGTCCCGCTGTGGGTGGTGACGAACAGGTCCCCGGGGTGGTCCCACTCGCTCTCGACGACGGCGACCATCTCCTCACCCACGTGCGCGCCGTCGATGCTGGTCCAGTCCCTCCGGCGAACCCGGGTCGGGTCGGAGCTGTCCCATGGGACCGACCACAGGGCGGTCGCACCCTCGTCGGGCGTTGTAAAGAACAGCCGGTGCTCCGCCGGCCCCCACTGGGGTACGCTGTCGTAGCCGACCGTTCGGTCGAGCCCGGCTGTCGGGTGTGTCACCGTGTCGGCATCGACGTCGAGCACCTTCAGCTCCGTCTGGCGGAGTGTGGACTGGTCGGGGTCGGTGAAGCTGAACGCGACCCGGTCGTCGGCCGTCGCGGTGAGCTGTTGCCCCCAACCGGTCGTCGTGTGGACGGTCCTCGCGCTGTCGGTTTCGAGGTCGTGAGCGAGGATATCGTAGACAAGCGAGTCGTCCGGGTCGGGGTCGCCGGCGGACGCCGTGTAGTAGAGCGTCGTGCCGTTGCTCCAGGTCGGGGCGCTGAAATCGGTGTCACCGTCGGTCAGTCGCCGGACACTGTCGTCGGCGAGGTCCGCGACGTAGACGTGACTGCGCCGGCCGTCGAAGTACTCCTGCATCGAGCGGTACACCGTCCGGTCGACGACTCGGGGGTCGGGTGGCGTCGGCTCCTCGCCTCCGGCATCGATATCGTGGCCCGCCTCGCGTTCCGTCGCGGTTGCCTGCTGGACGAACGCGATACGCTCGCCGTCCGGCGACCACGCGATACCCGAGACACCGCCGGTCACGGCCGTCACCTGACGGCCCTCGCCGCCGCCGGTCGGCAGTACCCACAGTTGCGGGGGGTCGTCACCGGCACCCCGGGTCGAGACAAACGCCAGTCGGTCGCCGCTCGGGCTGAACCGCGGCTCGCTGTCGACACCGTCCTCGACCGTGAACCGGCGCGGTTCGCCACCGCCGGTCGGGACGAGATACACCGTCGCGCTGTAGGACTCCTCGTCGTCAGGCACCCGCCGGACAAACGCCACCCGGTCCCCGCCGGGGGCGACCCGTGGCTGCTCGACCTGTACGAGTTTCTCGAAGTCCGCCGCCGCTATCGTGTGCACGACTGCGGTTCGGCACCGAGACACATGAATCTTCCAGCCGGTGGCGTCGGTCGACGTGTTTTTCTACCGACCGGGAGTACCAGAGACGATGACAGACAGGGTCAGAACCCGCGGCCTCGCCGTCTATCTCGCCGGCGTCGTCGGTCTCGGGGCTGTGACGGTGACGGTACTCCTCGTGCTGTTTCGCTCCGGGTTCTCGGCCTTTCTCTCGGCGTTGACCCGGGACCCCGAGGCGGCGGTCCGGGCCGACCCGGGAACTGTCGCGCTCGTGTTCGTCAGTGTCGGCCTGGTCGTCTCCCTGTTTGTCCTCGTCGTGGTCTTTGGCGCACGGTACGGGCCGGAGCCCGAGCACCGGGAGACAGAGCGGGACTGAGTGCTGTGAACAGCGGTTGCGTATCCGATGGGTTTAATCCGCTGAACCTCCGACATGCGGGTAATGGCTTTTGAGGAACTCCTCGAGGACCCGGTCATCCAGAAGTACCTCCACGAGCTCGTCGGACCCAGAGGGATGCCGGTCGCCGCGGCACCACCGGACGGCGAGGTGACCGACGAGGAACTGGCGGAGGAACTCGGGATGGAGCTCAACGACGTGCGGCGGGCGCTGTTTATTCTCTACGAGAACGACCTCGCCAGCTACCGGCGGCTCCGGGACGAAGAGTCGGGCTGGCTCACCTACCTCTGGACCTTCGAGTACGAGAACATCCCCGAACAGCTACAGGAGGAGATGCACCGGCTGCTGGCGGCACTCGAGACCCGACACGAGTACGAACTCGACAACGAGTTCTACCTCTGTGAGAGCTGTGGCATCCGGTTCGAGTTCGGCGAGGCGATGGAGTTCGGGTTCCAGTGTCCGGAGTGTGGCTCGTCGCTAGACGCCATGGAGAACACACGGCTCGTCGACGCGATGGAGTCCCGTATCGAGCGGCTCCAGAAACAGCTCAACGCCGAGTCCGCACAGGTCGAGGTCTGATGGTCGACCGAGAGCTCCCCCTCGCAACCCGGTGTTACGTCGAGGGTGAGGCACGGGAGCGGGCGCTCACCTCGCTGGCGTCGTTGCTCGACAACGACATCGGCGGTCTGGAGGTGGCGAGCGACCTGCGTGTCCGGGACGACGGGTTCCCGGTGGTCGAACTCGATGGACCGGACGCGGTTGCTGCCGGGAGTGTCCTGCGCGAGCGCTGGGGCGAGGTCGGGGTCCCGGCGACGGGTGAGGTCGGTGTCGGCACACTCGCCGGCTGGGACGGAGACGGGTTCGTCGTCGACACGGGTGAGACGGTCCGGGTGCCACGGGGCGAACTCGGACTCGGACCGGGTGAGCCAGGTCAGGTCCGAACGCGGTACGGTCTGGTCCAGCATCTCCCACTCCGGTTTGTCGCCGGTGACCCGCCGCGACTCGCCGATGCCGAGCGGGACCGGCTCTACGACTGGACCCGCGGTAACGGCCGGGTGAACGTGAACAGCGCGACCCGGGCGGAGGTGCGTGCGACGGTCAACCGTGCCGGTCACGCGCGAGACATCGTTACGGTCGAACGGCTCGGACTCCTCGAACAGAGTATCGTCTGCAAAGCCGACACGGACCCGCCGGGGCTGCTCGCCAGCATCGGCGAGTACCTCCCGTCGGAACTGCTCTGTGTCGTCTAGTATGACCGACAGACGACTGCTCGCTGTCGGCGGGCTGCTGTTGTTGGTCGCCCTCTCGGGCTGTCTGGGTGGCGGCGGCGAGATCAGTCAGGACTCGCTGACCAAAGACGCCGACTACGACTGGGACAACAACGTGACCGCACTCTACGACGTGACGACCTCACCGTTGCTGTCGTTCTCGTCGAACGACTACAAGGCCGTTATCGACGTCCGCAACCGGTCGTCGATCGAGCTCTTCGAGAGTACACTACTCCGCGGTGACCAGTCTGTCTCGGTCCGGGCGCTACAGTTCCAGTTCCAGAACGGGACCGTGGTGGACGCGAGTCACCAGAACCTCACCGCGGTGGAGAAATCCGACGAGACAGAGATCCGGTTGCCCGTCGAGAACGGTAGCGTCGGGTACACCGCAAACTGGGGTGGTGCGAGCGGTCTGGGCGGGAGTCCACGAACCTGGCAGGTAAAGACACCCGTCGAGGGCTCTCACAAGGTTATCATGCCAGACGGGGCCCGAACGGAGATCCCGCTGTTCTCGCTGACCAGCCCCGGCGGCCACGCGACCAGTGTCGAAAACAACCGTGGGACGCTCTACTGGGAGAGTCTCGACAGCGGGACAGTCACCGTCCGGTACTACCTGGTGCGGGACCTGTTCATCTTCGGTGGGATATTCCTCGTCGGTGGGCTGGTCGGTGTCGGCGGTGTCGTCTACTACTACCGCGGAATCCGGCGCGCGCGAGAGAAACGCCAGGAGGTCGGTCTCGACGTCGAACAGGACGACGACGACGTAAACGACGACGGTCCGCCACCCGGGGTGCGGTGACCCGCCGGGGCCTGTGCTCCGGGCTCACCCGGAAACCCCACCACCAGCGATCCCAAACCGTGTTCCTGGAGCCGACGTGGTGACCCCGGTCTCCCGCCCGCGGGCGTCGACAGTCGTCTGGACGACCGGTACCCTCCCAATGGTATCGACGACCGCCCGGTGTCGGTCCCGGGTCGGTGAGGGTATCACCTCGGCGGGCGACCCGAACCAGGTCGGCGAGGCCTGTCATCCGGCCGGTCGTGTGAGAAACTACCAGTCGTGGACCCGTCGGTGTGGCGGTCACCGGGCGGTCAGTAGCTGACTTCGCCGGCAGCCACCTGCCGGAATCGGCGGCCGTACCTGGTGTCGGCGGCGAGCACAGACTGGACCCGTTCGTGGAGCCAGTTCTCGCCCCGTGAGGGGGGAGGGGCCGGGGCACCCGGGGCGTCGGCCGGCCGGAGCCGTGAGGGAAGGTACCGGTCGTGGACGGGGAGCCGTTCGCGTAGCCCGACACCGGCTTCGTCGGCGATATCGCGCAACTCTGCCAGGGCCGGCCAGGCGTAGTCCGGGTTGATGTGGTCGTCCGTGACCGGCGAGACACCGCCGAGGTCGTCGACCCCACAGTCGAGCAGTGACCGCACCGGGGCGAGGTTCGGCGGGACCTGGACCGACACCGCCGGCGGGAGCGCCGCGCGGGCCATCGCGACGGTGTGTCGGAGTGTCGCGAGCTCCGGCGAACCGTCACGCCAGCGCTCGTTCTCGGAGACCGGCTGGACGATAACCTCCTGGACGTGGTCGTACCGCTCGTGTAGCGCGCGGATGGCGAGCAGACTCTCGGCCCGGTCACGCGGCGTGTCACCGATACCGACCAGAATCCCGGTCGTGAACGGAACCCCGAGTTTGCCTGCGGTCTCGAGTGTCTGGAGCCGCTGTGCCGGTGACTTGGCGCGTGGACCGGCGTGGGCGTCGACGTCGGCGGTGGTCTCGAGCATCACACCCATGCTTGCGTTGAGCGGTGCGACGGCGGCCATCTCTGCGCCCGTCTGGTCGCCGGGGTTCGCGTGCGGGAGCAACCCCTCCTCCAGGGTGAGCTCACAGACCGAGCGGAGATACGAGTGGACGGAGTCGTGGCCCCACTCGGCGAGCTGGTCGTGGATCTCGGTGTATCGGTCGTCGGGGTCGTCACCGAAGGTGAAAAGCGCCTCCGTACAGCCCGCCTCGACACCGGTCTGGACGATATCACGCACCGCATCCGGGGAGAGCAGGCTGGCCTCACCGGGCGGGTCGAAGTAGGTGCAGTACGTACAG
>JAQCNM010000169.1 GCA_028275025.1 Halovenus sp. | reverse complement strand
ACGGCGTGTCGAACGAGTCCGGGTTCGACACCGCTCGACTCGGGTGAACCCCGACGCCCGTCGGGTCTGTTACCGCGGTGTTTCGTGTGCTCGCGGTCAGTCGCCTCGGCGGTGCTCCGCTCGGTGTGGTCACAATCACGACTACGACGTTTGTCCCCGCAGTAGTCGGGTTCCTGCTTCGGGCGCGGGAGGGGGCCAGTGTCGCTGGCGGTTCGTTCGACCGAGAGCCGTCGTGACGATTACACACCGCCGGCCACGTCGGCGTGTTGCTCGATACTCGCCCAGACCTCGGTCATCTGCTCGCCGGTTTTCTCGACGAGTCGGTCCACAGAGCCCTCGTGGTCGGCGGGTGCACAGCCGAGGTCACGGATCGCCTTCGTGACCGAGAAGTGGTGGACGTGGACGACATCGTCGTCGGGCCGCTCGTAGACAGCCGTTGTACACGGGAGCATTCCGGCCAGTGACTGGTCGATCGCGAGCGCATCGTGGGCGATCTCCGGATGACAGACAACGATCAGTGCCGTCCGGTCGACCTCGTGGCCGAGCATCCCCTCGATCATCTGGTCGAGCCGTGTCATCTTCACGGTCTCGAAGTCCGCGAGTTCGTGTTCCAGTTGGACAAACGGGACCGCGTCCTCGAACGGCATCTCGAGGGTCGTGTGCAGTGCCTCAGCAGCCGTTTCGCTCGTCTCCCGACCCGATTCGGCCGAATCGTTCATACTGCCCGTTCACCGGCTCGGCACAAAAAGGGTGGTGAGTGTGACCGACAGTCGCCCGGTACCGACGCCGTGTGAGAGCCTCGACTCTGCACGCTCCGGCAGTGACCACTACCGGGTTGTCTCAGTCGTGGGCTCTGGTGAACGCGCCGTCGACGGCCGGAGAATGTTGAACTGGCCGGCGACCAGACCGAGGAGGAGTCCGGTGAAGTGAGCAACGAGCGCGGCACCGGCAGATGCGGTCACGTAGGTCAGGGCGAGTGCAAGCACCACGAACACCAGCGAGGTCAGCCACCGGGGGACCCTCGCGATGAGGCCCAGTCCGGCGACGAGACGGTTGCTGGCGAGGAGGTAGCCGAGTAGTGCGAAGACAGCGCCGCTGGCGCCGAGCACCCCGGCGGAGGCGGTTGCGTCGACCATCGGCAGTTCGGCCAGAACGTCGGTCAGTAGAATCTGTGAGACACCCGCAATCGCCCCGGTGACCGCGAAAAACAGGTGAAACCGCAGCCGTGTCGTCGCGGCGGCGACAGCGTAGCCAAAGACGACGAGTGCAGCCGCGTTCGTCAGGAGGTGGTTGATGCCCGCGTGTGCGTACACGCTCGTCAGAACCGTCCACGGGCGGTCCGAAACGGGATCCGAGAGCACGAACAGCCCACTCAGTACGTTTGTGAAGTCAGCGACGAACTGGACGGCGTACACGACGGCGAACACGGCGAGCAGGTCGAGCAGCGGTGACCCCAGGCGCTCTGTCATCGAACCTATCTATCCACGCGAGGAATATAACACCCGCGGAGTACAGGAGCGAAACGCATAATTTCCCCGGCATCGTTCGACTACGCACGATGAACACAGACCAGTGGATATCTATCTTCCTCGTCGTCATCATGGTAGTGTCCGGTATCGCATACGGTGCTGTCGCGGTCCTGTGAGGGCAGGGTCTCGGTGAGCGCCCGGGCCGCGTGCCGCCACCAGTTCCCGGTGAACTCCTCGACAGCACAGTCTACTCCCGGTCGAGCACTGCCCGCCGGTCGCAACCACCAATACCGTCGAGGCCAAGGTGGGTGTACTGATGGGCGTGACCGAGCGATTCGCCGACGAACTCCAGTTCGACCCCGAGACCACCCCTATCGACGACGAGGACGTGCTGGACCTGCTGGACCCGGTCGTCCAGGAGTGGTGGGTGGAGCAGTTCGGCGAGTTCGTCCCACAGAACGGCGGGTTCTTCACCCCGCCACAGAAGGAGGCGATTCCGCTCATCCACCGCGGCGAGAACGCGCTGGTCTGCTCGCCGACCGGTAGCGGCAAGACACTCTCCGCGTTTATCGGCATCATAAACGAGCTGTTTCGCCGTGCCCGTGAGTCCGGGAACAGCGACCCGATAGGAACCACGGCAGACGAGACAGACACGGGAGACGATGACACGGACGGGCTGGCAAACAGCGTCTACTGTCTGTACGTGTCGCCGCTGAAATCACTGGCAAACGACATCACCCGGAACCTCGAGGTCCCGCTCTCCGAGATCGAGGGAAAACTCGCGGAGCGTGGCGAGAGTGTCGAGATACGCCAGGCCATCCGCCACGGCGACACCCCCGACAGCGAACGCCAGCGGATGCTCCGGGA
>JAQCNM010000154.1 GCA_028275025.1 Halovenus sp. | reverse complement strand
GAACGCAGTAGCCACCGGCTCTCCGTCGACGACCGGACACCTGCTGGGACACCCAGGGACTACTCGATCTGTTCGCGGTAGCTGTCGGGCGAGAGCAGTTCCTCGAGTGTAGACGGGTCATCGGGGTCGATCTCGAGCATCCACCCGTCGCCGTAGGGTGCCTCGTTGACGAGTTCCGGCGCGGTCACCAGGTCCTCGTTCGTCGCGGTGACGACCCCGGACACGGGTACGTACAGGTCCGACACGGCCTTTATCGACTCGACGACACCGAACGCCTCCCCTCGTGTGAGGCTGTCGCCCTCGGCCGGGAGTTCGACGAAGACAACGTCGCCGAGTTCGTCCTGTGCAAACTCGGAGATGCCGACGCGCACGGTGCCGTTCTCCCGGCGGGCCCACTCGTGGGAGTCGAGATACCGGCAGTCGTCTGGAACCTCGAAGCTCATGAGACAAAAGGCGGGGTCGTTGTATGTCCGTTCTTCGGTTCACCACGGATCTCCACCCGGACCGGTCGCTCCGCCTCCGCGTAGGCGGTCGGGAGGTACGCGAGCGCGATTGGCTCCCCGAGTGTCGGGCTCATCGTACCGCTGGTGACCTGTCCGAGCGGGTCACCGTCGGCCGTCGTGACGGCGTAGCCACCACGGGGGACCCCACGCTCGCGTAGCATCACACCCACAACCCGCTCGGCCGGGTCCCGGGCATCCGCCAGGGTGTCCCGGCCGAGAAACTCGGTGTCGAGGTCGACCGCGAATCCGATACCCGCCTCGAAGGGTGTGCGCGGGTTCTCCTCGGGGTGGAACTCCTCGCCGGAGAGGAGAAACCCCATCTCCAGTCGGAGCGTGTCACGCGCCCCGAGTCCACACGGCTGACACGCCAGCGCATCCCAGACCCGCTCGGCCGCGTCGGTGGCACAGAGCAGTTCGAACCCGGTCTCGCCGGTGTACCCGGTTCGGGCAACCAGGGCGTCGACACCGGCGACCCGGCCGGCCGCGATATCGAACCGGGAGAGCGCCGACAGTGACAGGTCGGTGTGCTCGCCGAGCAGAGCCGCCGCCGCCGGGCCCTGGACGGCCACCATCGCGTACGCGTCGGTACGGTTCTCGACGGTGGCGTCTACCCCCCACCTGTCGCGGTGGGTGACCCACCGGTCGTACATCGCGGTGTCGTGGCCGGCGTTCGGAACGAACAGGTAGCCCGGGCGGGACTCGGGCAGACGATAGACGACGGTGTCGTCGAGCATGACACCGCGCTCGTCGGTGATGGCGGTGTACTGTGCCTCGCCAGGGTCGAGTTCGGACACGTCGTTCGTGGTGAGTCGCTGGAGCAGGCGGCCCGCGTCGGGGCCGGACACCGCTATCTGACCCATGTGTGAGACATCGAACTTGCCCACCGAGCCCCGGACGGCCGCATGTTCCGTCCGGATAGAGTCGAACTCGACGGGCATCTCCCACCCGCCGAACGCCATCGTCTTTGTCTCGTGAGTGATCGGCGACTGTCTGAGCGACATACCCAGACTGTCGGTGGCCCGCATCCTAACTGTGTCGACCGTCGTGGCCGACCGCACAGGCCGGGCAGTCGTTGTTGACGAAGCTGTTGTACAACCGGCCACAGGAGCGACACTCCTCGAGGGTGTTCCGGCGGTCGATAATCACACCGGTTCGTGTGTGGCCAACAGCTTTGTAACGGAGGTGGTAATCCAGGTGGTCGAGCGGGTTACCGGGTGCATACAGACTTTTTCGGCCGGACACCGAATGTAGACACATGATACCCGGTTCGGAGATGGCGGTCGTGGACGCGAACGCGGCGGCGCTCGGTGTCTCGCGCAAGCAACTCATGGAGTCGAGCGGAAACGCGGTCGCCGGGGCGGTGCGTGCCGTCGCCGACCCTGGGGCTCGCGTGACTATCGTCGCCGGCCGGGGGAACAACGGCGGGGACGGGCTCGTGGCGGCCCGCTTTCTGGACGCCGACGACCTGCGGGTGTGCCTGCTCGGTCGGCCGGAGAGTATCGGGAGTGACATCGCCCGCGAGAACTGGGAGGCGCTCGAACAGGCCGGCTACGAGACCCGCGAGGTGCGTGACTCGACGGCACTGTCACTCGGCGACCCGGACGTGGTGGTCGACGCGCTGCTGGGGACGGGCATACACGGTGCGCTCCGGGAACCAACGGCGAGTGCTGCGGCGGCAATAAACGCCGCAGACGCGACGGTCGTCTCGGTCGACGTGCCGTCGGGGCTCGACGCAGAGACCGGCCACCTGGCCGACAGTGCTGTCGACCCCGACCGGGTGGTGACCTTCCACGAGGCAAAGCCCGGTCTCGACGCGCTGTCGG
>JAQCNM010000150.1 GCA_028275025.1 Halovenus sp. | reverse complement strand
GGAGCAGTTCCCGCAGGAGCACTTCCAGGACGTGTTCGTCGGCGAGCACCGGACCGGTCGTCTCGACGACCAGCTCCCCTGCCGTGTCGATGTCCTCCCAGACACGGCGGGCGACGGCCCCGGTGTCGACCGCGTCGAGACTGGACACGTCTGTCTCGCGAGCGAGTGTGACCGCCGCGTCGGCCATCGAGTCGAGCCGTTCGACCGCGGAGACGATACGCGAGACTGTCTCGTCGTCGGTGTCCGGGTCGGTCGCGAGGAGTTCGGCCCACGAGAGCGCCGCGGTCAGCGGACTCCGGATGTCGTGTGAGACGACCGTCGCAACGTCGGCGAGCACCGCCCGGTAGTGGTCACGCTCCCGCGCCACCCGGGCCGACCCGGTCGTCTCGGTGTGCTCGACGAGGAGGTACTCGTCGTCGGCAGTAAACGGTCGGGCCCGGACGCGAAACCGGCGGGGGAACGCGTCGGGGCGTGGGGCGGTGTAGGCCGTGTCCACCCGGTCGTACTCGCCGGACAGCAGTGCCACGAACCGGTCCCGGAGCTCCTCCGCGTCGTTCTCGACGGCCGCACACGCCGGGAGAAACGGGTCGCCGACGGCCGTCGTCCCCGGGAGTGTGCTGGCCGCGTCGAGACAGCTCCAGGGCTCGTTCGTGTCCACGACAGTCCCCTCGGTGTCGAGCACTGCCAGCGGCGTTTCGAGCTGGTCGAGCACAGCCACGGCTAGCGCATCTCGCACGTGTGGGCTCAGGACGGGACCGAACATGTAAGCTTCGTCCCCACGGGTCGGCGGTACCGGTGTGACGGCCGACGAATCCGGGGAGACAGTGGGTGTCCCGACCCGGGAACGGTCGATTACATCGGAGAGCAAACTCGATTGCACCGGAGATTAAAGACCCTCGCGTACGTGCCAGGTGGTATGGAGGGGGTTACCCCACCCACGCGGCGCAGATGCGAGCGGTGTGGCCGAGTAGACCGCTGGGACGACGACACCGAAACCTGGGTCGCCGTCGAGGCGGACGGAAGAGACAGGCACGGTGAGCCACACTGTGTCCACGAGTGGGACGTCACCGGGAGCTACAGCCCGGTCGACGGCGCTTGACATTCTCGGTTAAACGGGATGCTCTCTCCTCGCAGTTCAGTAACGGGCACCGGTCAGACACACCGCCAACAGGAAAACAGCCGAGAGCGGGGGAGTTTTCATTCGGTTGGCCCGGAGAGTGTGTGTATGTGGGTTCGCTCGGAGTACGCGACCGAACTGGCCGTGCTGTCGGCGTGGGTAGCGTTGCTGGTCCCCTGGAGTGTGTCGAGTCACGAGCAGTCGGTCTCGACCCCGCTGACCGACGGCGAGGCCGGTGTGCTCTTTTTTCGGTTCCCCCTGTTCGAACTCCAGTTTCGCGACGACCAGATCGTGAGCGACTCGCTCACCGGCCCGGCTGTCGGTGTAGACATCTCGGGGGAACTCGGGGCGCTTTACCCCGGGACCGAACTGTTCGGAGACCTGTTCGTGACGACCGCGCCGACGTCGGCAGCCTTCTCCAGTGAGGTCCACGGGGCGACACTCCAGCAGGCGGCTCTCCTGTGGACGGCTGGCTCTGTCGCGTTCGGACTCGCTCTCCTGCTCAGTGTTGCGCTCTCGGTTCGCGAGGAGCCTGTCGTTGCACTGCTCCCGGTCGGCCCCGTCCGACTCATGGGTGGGTTGCTCGGGGCCGGTGCACTGTGTGTCGCGGGTACGACGGCACTGCACTACACACAGCGTGATGTGGTCGGGTTCCCGGTTCCCGTTGGTGTGGTGGTCATCGGCCTGCTGGCGCTGATGTTGCTCCGGACGGAGCAACGAGACCACGACGAGAGCGGAGCCGAGACAGACCGCCAGACCACCGAGGCGGGGTCTGGAGAGTCGTGACACCGGCGACGAGACCCGACACACGTCAGACGGTAGTCAGACAATTGGGGAACAAATATAAGAGTCCCCCTGTAACCGAGTGACAAATAATGGATTCAATAATCGACGACGCCATCGACGAGGCCGAAAAGGCCAACACAGATGGCGAGGCCGACGGGAGCCCGGAGGCCAAGCGGACCACAGACGGCGCGACCCGGGCCGGACCGTCCGGGCAGATGAGCGACGAGGAACTCGCCTCGGTCGTCGAGGAACTGGAGACAAAGATAACCGTCGTCGGGTGTGGCGGTGCCGGTGGCAACACCGTCACCCGGATGACGGAGGAGGGTATCCACGGTGCGAAACTCGTCGCGGCCAACACCGACGCCCAGCACCTCGCCGACGAGGTACAGGCAGACTCGAAGATACTCATCGGGCGAGAGCGAACCGGTGGTCGGGGGGCAGGGTCGGTCCCGAAGATCGGCGAGGAGGCCGCACGGGAGAACATCAGTGACATCCGCGCCTCGATCAGCGGGTCGGATATGGTGTTCGTGACCGCCGGTCTCGGGGGCGGCACCGGAACAGGCGCAGCCCCGATCGTCGCCCAGGTCGCACAGGACGAGGGGGCACTGACCATCTCGATCGTCACGATCCCGTTCACCGCGGAGGGTGAGCGCCGCCGCGCGAACGCCGACGCAGGGTTGGAGCGTCTGCGCTCGGTGTCTGACACCGTCATCGTCGTACCAAACGACCGCCTGCTCGACTACGCCCCGTCGATGCCCCTGCAGGACGCGTTCAAGATCTGTGACCGCGTACTGATGCGCTCGGTAAAGGGGATGACCGAACTCATCACCAAGCCCGGGCTGGTCAACGTCGACTTTGCGGACGTTCGCACTATCATGGAGAACGGTGGTGTCGCGATGATCGGACTCGGTGAGTCCGAGGAGGAAAAAAAGGCCCAGGAGTCTATCCGGTCGGCGCTGCGTTCGCCACTGCTCGACGTGGAGTTCGACGGCGCGAACTCCGCGCTGGTCAACGTCGTCGGCGGGCCCGACATGAGTATCGACGAGGCCGAGGGCGTCGTCGAGGAGATATACGACCGTATCGACCCCGACGCCCGCATCATCTGGGGGGCCTCGGTCAACGAGAGCTTCCAGGGCAAGATGGAGACGATGATCGTCGTGACCGGCGTCGAGAGCCCGCAGATATACGGCCAGGACGGGTCCGGCCGGACCGCTCGTGACGACGAGGATATCGACTTCGTCGAGTGAGTTTCGCTCCGCCCTGAACGGCGAGGGGTCTGCCGCGGGCGAGCAGATAACCGCCGGACGGTCTGTGAACAGAAGAATATACACTTATACCCGCAGCACGAGATTCCCGAAGTAGTGGTGTATAATCTCGACGTGTTTGAGATCTTCGTGGTGTCGATACCACGGACCCGCCGCGTCTTGACATACATAATCGGGGTGAGTCTGTTTGCCGGACTGTTAACAACGGGTGCGATTGTGCTGAGCGCAGACCTGACGGCGGTGACGACACTGTTTCTCGGGAGGGTCGAGGTGCCGACAGTGCTGGTGCTTGCGGTGGCGTTCGTCGTGGCGGCGACACTCGGCGGCGAGGCGACGTGGCTGCTGGTGCCGGCGTACCCCCGTAACTGGGCGTACTACCTCTCGCTGGTCTGTCTGCTGGTGGTGGCCACGCTGGTGCCGGTCGCCATCCTGCTCGGGGGGGTCAACGGCTCGCCAGCGCCGCTGTGGTTCGCACTCGGGGGCGTCTTTCTGTCGGGGTTTCAGATACTCGTCGTGTCGGACGACGTCGTCGGGTTCCTCCGTCAGGCACCGGCGAGTGCGGTCCAACCGGCGCTCGTGTTCGTGGGACTGACCGTCGCCACACCGCTCGAACCCTCGCTGTCGAGACACGCGCCGTCGCTCGCGATAGTCGGCGCCATCGGGGGGGCGCTGGTCGTTACCTCCCTGTTCGTGGAGTGGCTGATGCGAACAAACGTCTCGGGGGTCCGGGTACTCGAAATCACCTCCCATCTGGTGCAGCGCGAGCCGCTACACCTCGGGATGGGTGTCGAACAGTCGGTCCCGGTCCAGACGTTCGCCGTACAGACAGACGGCGAGCAGTGTCGACTCGCCGCCCCCTGGGTGCACCCGGGCGTGCTCGAGGGGATCGGCGGCGGTCGGCTCACGCCGAACGTGATCGCGGCGCTCAACGGCGAACAGACGGCCGGTGACAGCTCCGACCGGGGCTTTTTCTGGCACGTCCCGTCGACACACCTCTCGGACTCGGCCGACCCGGCCGTCCACGAGTCCGTTGTCGAGGCGGTCGGTGACCCCGAGACCGTCGGGCAGGCCTCGCGGTTGCTCTCGCGGACCTACGGGCAGACAACGTTCCACGGGCGGCGTTACGGTGACAAGCGGGTGGTCTTTTTCGAGTCCGAGGAGTACGCCGACATCGACGCGACGGTCTTTGGTGACGTGATCGACCCGGAGGAGACGCTGGTGGTCGACCGACACACCAGGCTCGGCGACACCGGTCGCACGGAGATCTACCCCGAGTCACCCGAGGTCGACCGCCTGCGCGAGAACCTCCGGGCGTTTGTCGACCTGCTCGACGAACAGCCGCTGGCGCCGTACCGCGCCGGCGACGCACTCGACGTCGACGTCGACGGCATCTCGCTGTACGCACTCGTCGAGGAGGTCGACGGGCAGCGAACCGCCTGCGTGGTCGCCGACCGTAACGAGCGGCCGTACGCCCTCGTCGACGCCCGTGAGCGGGTCCGCGAGGAGTTCGACGAGGTGTTACTGTTCACGACCGACACACACGCGAGTGTCACCGAGAACCGGTTCGACCCGCAGACCCGGCCAGACCAGATCCGGGACCTGATACTGGAGGCGAGCGAGGCCGTGACCGACGCCGCCGCGGGACTGTCCGCCAACAGCGTCGACGTCGAACTCCTGCGTAGCGACTACTCCGGGCTGATACTCACACTCAACATTCTCGCACGGGTGTACATCCTCGCACTCGGGTCGCTGTACGGGCTGCTCGCACTCGGTCTCGTGCTAGTGTGAGACGGGTGCCCCCCGTTTCGACAGTACTAACTCAGCGTCGGGCGAACCTCCGCGAGAGACAACATGAAGCTACAGGAGTTCCAGGCAAAAGAGCTGTTTCGGGAGGCGGGCATCCCGACGCCGACATCGAGACTGGCCCGGACTGTCGAGGAGGCCGTCGTGGCAGCCGAGGAGGTCGGCTGTCCGGTCGCGGTCAAGGCACAGGTACAGGTCGGCGGGCGCGGCAAGGCCGGCGGAATCGAACTCGTCGAGAGCATCGACGAGGTGCGCGCCGCCGCGAACCGCATCCTGGGGATGGAGCTAAAGGGGTACCACGTCGACAGGGTGCTCGTCGAGGCGGCCGTCGAACCCGCGAACGAACTGTACGTCGGCGTGACGATAGACCGTGGTGTCGGTCGGCCGGTGGCGATGGTCTCGACCCGTGGCGGTGTCGACATCGAGACGGTGGCCGCGGAGGACCCGGACGCCATCGCGCGTGAACAGATCGACCCCGCCTTCGGTATGTTCGAGTTCCAGGCGCGAAAGGCGGTCCACGAGGTTGGCATCGACCGGTCTGTCGCCGACGACGTGGCCGCGGTGCTCACGGCGCTGTACGACCTCTGGGAGGAGCGGGACGGCTCGGACGCCGAGATAAACCCGCTGCTCGTCACCGACGACGGTGTCGTCGCCGTCGACGCGGTGTTCAACGTCGACGACAGCGCGCTGTTCAGACAGCCCGACCTCGCCGCGGTGGCGGAGGCGACAGCCACAGACGAACTCGAACAAAGGGCACAGGACTACGGGTTCGACTACGTCCGTCTCGACGGCAACGTCGGTATCATCGGCAACGGGGCGGGGCTGGTGATGACGACACTCGACCTGGTCGAGCACTACGGCGGCGACCCGGCGAACTTTCTGGATATCGGCGGCGGGGCAAAGGCCGACCGCGTCGCAAACGCACTCGACACGGTGTTCGCCGACGGGCGTGTCGAGGCGGTGGTGTTCAATATCTTCGGCGGGATCACCCGCGGCGACGAGGTGGCGACCGGCATCAACGAGGCACTCGACCGGTTCGACGAGATTCCAAAGCCGGTCGTGGTTCGCCTCGCCGGCACAGAGGCTGCCCGCGGGATGGAGATTCTCGACACCGACCGTGTACGGGTCGAGAGCAGCCTCGAAGATGCCGTCCAGGCGGCGGTCGCGGCCGCCGGGGGGCGAACATGAGTGTCCTCGTCGACGAGAACAGCCGTGTCGTCGTCCAGGGAATCACGGGCGGTGAGGGACGATTCCACACCGAGCAGATGCTCGAGTACGGCACAGACGTCGTCGCCGGTGTCGTCCCCGGAAAGGGCGGCCAGGCGGTCGCCGGTGTTCCGGTGTACGACACCGTCTCGGCGGCCGTTCGTGCCGAGAACGCCGACACCTCGGTCGTGTTCGTCCCACCGGGGTTCGCCGCAGACGCACTGTTCGAGGCGCTCGATGCCGACCTCGACGTGGTGGTTGCCATCACAGAGGGGGTCCCCACACAGGACGTGAGCCGGGTCTCCCGCGTACTCGACGAAACCGACACTCACCTCGTCGGGCCGAACGGCCCCGGTGTCATCACACCCGGGGAGACAAAAGCCGGCATTCTCCCCGGCAACGTCTTCGAACCCGGTCCGGTGGGGCTCGTCTCGCGGTCCGGAACACTCACCTACCAGATTGTCGACAGCCTCACCGCCCGCGGGTTCGGTCAGTCGACGGCCGTCGGTATCGGCGGCGACCCGATTGTCGGGACCGGCTTTGTCGAGGCACTCCGACTGTTCGAAACCGACCCCGACACCGAGGCGGTCGTACTCTGTGGCGAGATCGGCGGCGAGGACGAGGAGGCGGCCGCGAGCTACATCGACGAACAGGTCGAGACACCGGTCGTCGGTTTCGTCGCTGGTCGGACCGCACCACCGGGCAGGCGGATGGGTCACGCCGGTGCCATCGTCTCCGGGTCGGGCACCGGCACCGCACAGAACAAGATCGACGCCCTCGAGAGCGCCGGTGTGTCGGTCGGCAAAACCCCCGCGGAGGTCGTCGGACACGTCGCGGATCTGCTCGGCTAGTCGGGTACTGCCGGGCGAAACCGGTGTAGAGAACCGCGACTGTGTCGACAGAATCGTTCCGCTACCGGAGAGTTGGTCTCTGCTGATACTGTCGGCTGTAAGCCCACGGCACATCTCGGTACCCCGGGGTGCCCGTTCCACGAAGGTACAGCCGACAGTACGAGAGGGGTCGTCACTCCGAGGACTGGACTTCGGTGACCACGACGTCCCAGTCGAGGCCGTCGTTGTCGGTACAGGTCCAGCCACCCCGGACGTCGGTGCCGTCACGTGTCGCCCGGCGGAGCAGGGCAGTCAACTCGTCGTTCAGCGCCGCCTCGTCGAGAGGCTCGTCGTCGGTCATCCGTTGCTCTCCTCGGCCGGCAACGGGGCGATATCGAGTCCGCCGTCGCTGTCGACAGTCACGTCGTGGTCTGCCATCGAGAACTCGACCTCGACGAACTCCTCGGACGACAGCAGCGTGTCGAGCGCACTGGCGTCGATATGAGTCTGAATCGGAGCGAACGCCGTTGGGTTCCGTCTGGTCGTCTCCGTGAGGGCGGCAACGACGGCCATACTCGGCGGCGTCTGTGCCTCGTCGTACTCGAACCGATGCGTGTCGAGTTCCGGGAGGTACGTCTCCGAGGTCAACTGGTAACCGGATGGGGTAGTAATCATACAACTACTAGTAGGGCTGTGTCGGTATAGCACTGCTACTGAATATACAGTGGATTCATACAAACGCAGACACGGGCGTTCTCAGTCCCGGACGAGTGTCGCGCCGAGCAGCCGCCGCTGTCCCCGTCTGAGTCGGGATGAGAGCGACTGCTGGGTGATATCGAGCACCGACGCCACCTCAGCCAGAGTCGCCTCGGGTGGCGAGTCGAAGTAGCCCTGCTCGTGTGCGAGGACGAGCGCCTCCCGTTGTGGCTCGGTCAGATTGTAGCTCTCGTCCTGTACCGGGAGCAACGCGTGAACCGCCGTGATGTCGAGCGGAATGCCGTTTTCGGTGCAGTGTGACCGGAACGCGCCGACCACCTCGCGGCTCTCCCCGCGCACCCTGAACGTCCAGCCGTCGCGGGTTCCAACGCCCGAGAGCAAAACGAGGTCGTTCCGGTGGATGGCGTCGAGGACCCCTTCGTGGCTCTGGTCCCACTGTGCACGCATGAGACACTCGCCGGCGACGCTGTCGACCAGGGTGACCCCGTGGAGACCGGCGTGGTCGGCAAACGCGGCCTCGACGTTGGTCGGGTCACAGTCGCGGACCCAGAAGTACGGGATCAGCAGGCGGTCGTCCGGAACGAGTCGTTCCAGTTCGACTGTCACCCCCGGCAGGCTCTCGAACACACTCCCCAGCGGGAACGACTCCACCGGGCTGGTGAACGCCATCACTGTCGACATACAGGGTTATCCGTGGTGTAGTGACATAGCTTGTCTGCGTGGTGTATAATGTCAGCTGTTCTCGATAATATCGGTGGCATGGCTTATCAGGTACCCTTGTTTTGAGTCTGGAGGCGGTAGGAGAGGCAGGGACCCATGAGCGTCATCGTCGAGTTTCAGGTACAGTCGAGTGATTTCGAACTCGGTCGGATACTCCGGATGGAAGGGGCATCGACAATCGAGCTCGAACGGCTCGTCCCGGTCGACGAGTCGACAGTACCGCTTTTCTGGATTCACAAGAGCGCTCGGGAGTCGTTTATCCGGGGTGTCAGGGAGCACGCCACAGTCGACAGCGTCTCGACCGTCGAGGAGTTCGACGACAGGATGCTGTTCACACTGGACTGGGATGCCCGTCAGGACCACATCTTCGCCGGCATCAGTCGGTACGACGGGCAGTTGATGACTGCGCAGGGAACGCCCGACCGCTGGCAGTTCGAGGTCCGGTTTCACGACCACGAGAACCTCAGCGGGTTCACCTCACACTGCCGGGACGAGGGCGTCGCGGTGGAGTTGTGTCGGATATACCACCCCACAGAGGGCGATGTGGACCCGTGGTACGGGCTGACCGACCCACAGCGCGAGGCGCTCGTTCTCGCCGTCGAGTCGGGCTACTACGACATCCCACGGGGCTGTACGACAAAGAACATCGCGAGCCAACTCGGCATCTCCGACCAGGCCGTGACCGAGCGACTCCGCCGCGCCATCGCCTCACTCACCGCCGCGACGCTCATCACCGCCGAGTGACCGACACCGACGGCGCTGTCCGCTGTCGGTCCTCTCCGTCTGTCCAGTAGTCGGTCCAGTCTACCGTCGCACCGTCGCTCTCTCCTGACATCGTTGTTCTGTCCGGTGTGAGAACGAGCCACTCACCCGTTTCCGGGGGTGATGGCTGCGACCGGAAAGAGACTGTGAGCTGAACTGAAACTGTCGTGTACTTGTACGTCGGGACGACACAGTTGTAAACAGTTCGGCCAGTCGCTGTCACAGAGGCTCAGGTGGCGGTGCTCACAATCTTGACCACGGCACCCTCGGAGAGTTCGTGGTCGTCGGCGATGCGCCGGCCGGCACGGGCGTCGACGGCGTGGAGGTACCCCTCGCCGATGTCGGAGTGGACGGCGTAGGCGAGGTCCTCGGGCGTCGAGCCACGAGAGAGCAGGTGGGCGTCGGGGAGACTCCGGCCCTGGCCGTCGGTCCAGCGGGTCTCGTTCTCGACTGGGTAGACCGTAATCCGGTCGAGCAGGTCGTACACCGCGGTGTCGATGGCGGTCTGGACACCGGTGCCACCCCACTCGTCTATCACCGCCCGGACCTGGTCGAGACTGGCCCGTTGCTCGGTGCTCGCGCCGGACGCATCGAACCCCGTGTCGCCGGGGTCGTACGACACTAGCCCCGCGTCCGCGCCGCGACGGAGCGCGAGTTCGCCCTCGGCAGTCGCCGGCACCACGATGTCGGCGGCCGCCCGGAGTCGCTCTATCATGCCCTCGGGTGCGATGTCGGCCTTGTTCGCGACGACGACAATCGGTTTCGTCCGCTCGCGGATAGCTCGTGCGAGGGCGCGTCGGTGCTCGTCGGTCCACTCTCGGGGGTCACCGGGGTACGAGAGCCCCCGAAGAACAACAGCGACGTCCGCCGGTGTCGCACCGACACCGGTCAGTAGCTCGGTCAGCGCCTCGTCGATATCGAACTCGGGTGAGCGAGACTGGCGCTCGACAGCCTCCCAGTTGCGCCCGACGATAGCCGCCAGCCACCGGTCCATCTCCGTCTGGATAAACTCAAGGTCCTCGACCGGGTCGTGGTCACCGACCGCGACCGGTTCGCCCTCCGCGTCTGTGCCCCCCGAGGCGTCGACCACGTGGAGGATAACGTCGGCGTCGGTCAACTCGTCGAGAAACTGGTTGCCGAGCCCCCGCCCTTCGTGTGCACCCGGCACTAACCCCGCCACGTCGTACAGCTCTACCGGGACGTACCGCTTGCCGGCCCGGCAGTTGTCACTGTCACACCGCCGGTCACGGTCCAGACAGGGGCAGTCTGTTCGGGCGTAGCTGACCCCACGGTTCGCGTCGATAGTGGTGAACGGGTAGTTGCCGACCTCGGCGTCGGCCATCGTCGCCGCCCGGTAGAACGTCGACTTGCCGGCGTTTGGTTTGCCCGCCAGCGCGAGCGAGAGCATACTGTCTGTACTGTCCCCCCGCGAAACTGCGTTTCGGTTTGCTCGACCCGAGAGCCCGACGTGTTTATTCAGCCTCCGGGCGAACTGACGGTGATGCCAGAACCACGTGTTCCAGGGTCGGGGGACAGCCTACAACTGCCCTGTGGTGAGCGGGTCCACCCGTGCGACCTCGACCTCGGGATGCGGGCTTACGACTGTTCCTGCGGGGAGACACACGCGGTCGTGACAGACGCCCACCCGCTGACCCGGTTCGTCCCCGAGGCGCTGGTCGACAGCCTCCAAGAGGTCGTCGAGACCGAGGACAGGTTCGACCAGTTCACCACCGCACACGCCCTCGCGATGGTCCACGAGGAGTTTCCCGACCAGGTCGCCCGTGGTGACTGTGCCGACGACGGGCAGGTCGGTTACGCGCTCGTCTGGGTGGCCGGGTTCGACCCCCGCAGCCTCCACCGGGTGGTCGTCGAACTGCTCGTCGAACTGATGAACCACGCGGTCGAACACGCGGGAAACGACGCTGCCGTCCGCGAGTTCGAGGCGCAACTGGCACAGTTCGACGTGGCGGCGTTCGTCGACGCGTACCGCCGTGAGCGGGAGTTCGACACGCCGGTGTGACCGTCGTGGGAACCGCCGTAGACAGGGAAGATGGCTGTGAACACGGCGTCCGGACGGGACAACACTCGGCTCAGGAGAGACAGATGTACGTTCGGGTGTCGACAATCCCGCCGAGGTCGCGCAGGTCTGTCGCAACCGTGTCGATGAGTGTGTACACCTCGTCGCCCTCTGCCTCGACGATCACGTCGTACTGCCCGGTGACGATATCGGCGTCGAGAACGGCCTCCATCGTACTGATGCGCTCCTGGAGGGCGGCCGACTTTCCCGCGGCTGTCTTTACCATGACGAACGCCCGGACCATCGTAGTCTGTTAGTGAGTGACAGGTCAAAAGGCTTCCCCCGGTCGTCGGGAGCGGTTACTCGGGCCGCGGAGAGGTACCCGACCGGGTGACCGCCGCGGTGTCGTGTGCTGTCCATCCAGATACGTTTATCCGAGCGGATACCGAAACCAGGGTATATGGAGCACGTTGAGGTAGCAATCGTCGGCGGTGGACCCGCCGGGTCGTCCGCGGCGTGGACGGCGGCAGAACACGGCGCGAACGCCGTTGTCTTCGAGAAGGGTGTCCCTCGCGAGGACCGCGACGGTCCGGGTCCGGACTCGACCGACGCGGCAGGTCTGCTCGACTACTGGGTCGATCTCATGGGGTTCGACTCCGAGGAGATCCCGGACGAGGTGGTTCTGCGGGAACTGGACGGTGCGGAGTTCATCGGCCCGTCGGAGACACTGTCGATCGGCGAAACCGGAATCCCGTCGTCGTACCCCTCGTTCGGGCTCGCGTTCGACCGGGCGGCGTTCGACGACTGGCTACACGAGGAGAGCGAGGCCGCCGGGGCGAACCACCGGGTCGGCGACGCCGTTGTCGACGTGGAGACGGACCTGAGCGGACGGGAGCCGGAGCACACGCTGACACTCGGGGACGGCACCCAGTTCACGGCTGACTACGTCGTGCTGGCCGACGGGCCACAGCGGACGGTCACGATCGAGACACTCGACCAGTTCACACCGCCGGACCAGCAGATGGGGGACCTGCTCGACCCCTCGCAGGTAAACCACATCGCCTATCAAGAACACCGGGAACTGCCGGCAGGGCTGGTGGACTCCTCACAGCTCCAGTTCTGGTGGGGGCACATGCCCGGGCACACCGCCTATCCCTGGGTGTTTCCAAACGACAACAACGTCGCACGCATCGGGCTCACGATGCCGATCGGGCTCGACATCGACCGGTTCGACACCGCGGAGTGGCCGTTGCTTCGGTCCGACGACGACCGCATCCCCCGCGGGGCGGAGTATCTCGAACGGCTCGTCGAGCACGCCTACCCGGGGTACGAGCTCGAGGACATGCCGCTGGTCGAGGGTCGCGGCAAACGGGACGGCACGGAGACCTACGCCATCTCCTCGACACGACCGATCGAGTCACCGACAGGGGCGAACATCGCAGTCGTCGGCGGGGCGATGGGCGGGACCTCCGCGTTCCACGAGGGTGGTGACCACGTTGCCGTTCGCACGGGCAAGATCGCCGGCGAGCTCGCGGCCACCGGCAACCTCGAACGGTACAACCAGTCCTGGCAGTCGGTGCTCGACGAGGAGTTCTACCGGAACGTCGCGGTGGCAGATATCGTCCGGGACTACGGGCCGACCGACTGGGACCAGGCGTTCCGGCTCGCGGACACGGTGATGAACAGCTCCCGCGTAAAGGCCGCGTTCCGGGCTGGTGTTCCCGGTCTCAGACTCCTCTGGAGGTACTGGCGGTCGGGTAACCGGCTCGAGAACGGGGGGTACGTCCAGTTCCGGGAGAGCGAGTACGCGGTCTGAGCGAGAGGGGTCGTCGGCTACCGCGGCTGTGTCTGGGACTCCCCGCCCTGGCCGTCGAGGAGACGGCCGTGCTCGTCGATCTCGTTGTTACGGATACGGGTGCTGCTGATGCGCGTCCCGTCCTCGGCGACGACAAACGGGGCAGTGTGAATCTCCAGGCGGGGCAGGTCGTCACGGACGCGCTGTCGGTTTATCTCGTTTGCCCGGCGCTGGGCCTTTGCCTCCGGTGAGACCACCAGTGCGTCCACGTCCGCACGGGTGGCGGCCGGGCCGCGGGTGTCCGAGAGTTCGATTATCTCGAAACTCGCAGTGTAGGCCGAGCCGAGTCGCGAGAGCGTCGCGTCGAGGTCCTGCCGGCGGTCCTCGAAGGGGCCGAGCTGGTCTGCGTGGTCGGAGCCGTCGCGTGTCTGGGTTGCGAGTTCGGTGTCGGTGAGCCCGACGACGACGTGTCCCTCCCCCGGGCCATCGTGGCTCGCGGTCTGAAAGGCAGTGTGCAACAGCGCCCGGTGGCCGTTGTGGACGGGCGTGAACGTGCCTCCCAGGATGACGATCCGTTCTGTCACACCACCGGTTTCGACCCACACCGACCTATACGTACTGGTCTCGGTCAGAGCGGTCGTGACCTGAGCCTGTGACATTCGGCGTCGTCTGCCCGGTCGACAGGTCGACTCCCCGCCGGCAACAGTCACGGCCAGGTCTGAACAGTGCGTGGGTCAGATCTGGAGGATGTTGAACACCCCGACCGTCTCGCCGATTATCCACACCACGAAGAGGGCGTACGCGGCCAGCAGGATGTACGACTCCGGTGTGGTGAGCAACAGGTCGGTTCGGAGAACGGTGAACAGGAGCACCGTCGCAACCGTCAGAACCCCCATCAGGGGTGCCGCGATGTCGAACGAGATCGGTGCGCTACCGGCGATGAGCACACCGACCGGGATGGCGACGAGCAGATCGAAGATGTTGCTCCCGAGCACGTTTCCGAGACTCGTCACACTACTACCACCCCGTGCCGCACGGACACTCACGAGCGCGTCGGGGAGGCTCGTCGCGGCAGCGATGATGGTCACCCCGGCGAGAAACTCCGGGATGTCGAAGGTGGCGTTCAGGCCGTCGACGGCACCGACGAGCGACTCGACGGCGACGAGAATAACGAGCAACCCGGCCGCCAGTCGGCCCCACTCCCGGGCCACGTTCATCTCACCGCCGGCGTCGTCGCTCTCGTAGTCACCCACGTCCTGCCACTGAATAAATAGGTACAGCACGTACAGAAGGAGTGGAATGAGCGCCAGCGGACGGGTTACGTTCCCGTCGAACGCCGTGCCGCCATCCTCGGGAAAGTAGATGATAGCGAGGGCGAACGTGATGAGGAGAGCCGAGACGGCGATCATGTAGAACTGTGCCTCCTTGTAGACGATCGTCCGGTTCACGTCGAGTGGGCTGTCGGCCGCCAGGCTCGAGAGAGCGGGGATGACGAGGATGTTGAAGATGGCCGAACCGACGATCGCACCGACCCCCATCTCGAACGAGCCCGCGAGTGCCGTGATAACGACACTCGACAGTTCCGGAAAGCTCGAGCCGACGGCCACGACGACCGAACCCTGGACGACCGCCGGGAGCCCGTAGTAAGTCGAGAGCTGTTCGGCCCCGTCCTCCAGCCAGCCGCTCCCGACCCAGATCGCCCCGGTGGTGATCACGATAACGACAATCTGAACCAGCGTGTTGTCCGGCAGGAACCCGACGACAGCCATCTATCGACCACCTCGGGTGAGCGGCCGTGGACCCCACAGCGTCGGGTCGGTCACCGACGAACCCGAGATCTTGGAGCCTGGAGAACCCGAGGTCTTGGAGCCTGGAGAACCCGAGGTCTTGGAGCCTGGAGAACCCGAGGTCTTGGAGCCCGGAGAACCCGGGGCAGTGACAGCCCGAACCACGGGTGGCCCGTGGCGGTGTTCGGGGGCTCGGACAGCCCCTGCCGTCTGCTCACTGCCGATGGGAGAGCCGAACACGAGTGACACAGTTATCTACAACGGTTGTGTGTCGGGCAGGTACAAGAGTCGGCCGGTTACGGTCGCCGCACGCGGAGTGTCGGGGAGCGCGAGTCACGGTCGCCGGGTGTCGCCGGACGACAACCGGACTGTGACTGTCGGGGCGAACAGTACGCTCTTTTACCCGGCCGGTCTACTCCGGCCATGGACGAACGAGCCGCGCTCCAGGCGCTCGCAGGCCAGGTGTCGACGGCGGGTGACGACGCGGCCGTCGTCGGCGGGCACGTGCTCACGACCGACATGCTCCACGAGCGAACCGACTTTCCCGCCGGAACAACGCGTCACACGGCGGGTTGGCGGGCCGTCGGGGCGTCGCTGTCCGACGTCGCCGCGATGGGTGCCGAGCCGGTCGCCGTGGTCGCCGCCTACGGTGCCCCATCCTTCGACGGGGTCGAGTCGTTTGTCGAGGGGGCAACGGCGGTCTGTGAGCGTGTCGGTGCGGCGTACGTCGGCGGTGACCTCGACAGTCATCAAGAGTTCACCGTCGCGACGACCGCACTCGGCCGGACCGACGACCCCGTTCGGCGGTCGGGGGCTCGCCCGGGTGACGCCGTCTGTGTGACCGGCACACTCGGCAGGAGTGGTGTGGCCTGCCGGCTGTTCGAGACCGGCGACACCGAGCGGGCGAACGAGCTGTTCCGGTTCGAGCCGCGGGTGGCCGCCGGGCGCGCGCTCGCCCCGTTCGCGACTGCGATGATGGACAGTTCGGACGGGGTGGCCCGCTCGCTACACCAGCTCGCGGCGGCCAGCGGCTGTGGTGTCGCCGTGGAGTCACCGCTCCCGTTCGACGATGCCGTCACGGACCTGGCGAACGACCGCCGAGAGCGGCGTGAACTCGGGCTGTTCTTCGGGGAGGACTTCGAACTGGTCTGTACACTTCCGGCCGACCGGGTGACAGAGGCCGATGCAGCGACCGCGGTCCCGCTCTCGACGGTCGGGACCGTCACCGAGACCGGTGTCACACTCGACGGCGACCCGCTCCCGGACCGCGGGTACACACACGGGTCCTGACAGACGAGGGCTGGGCGAGAGCGGGGCAGGAACTGCGGTCACCGGACAGGTACCGGGGACAGTAGCGCCTGTCGGTGGACCGGACTGTTACTCGGCCCACTCGACCATGCGGGCGTAGGTGTCGTCGGAGCCGAGTGCCTCGCGGTCACCGACCAGCACCAGCCCGCGTTTGGCCCGCGTGAGGGCGACGTTCGCCCGGCGGTAGTCCTCGAAGATGGGGCCGTCGAGCGACCCGGTAGCGACAAACGAGACGACGATGACCTCCGTACTCGAACCCTGGAACCGGTCGACCGTGTCGACGGTGACGTCGTCGGGAACCCGCCTCCGGACGGTCGCTACCTGCGCGCGGTACGGCGCGATGACGCCGATATCGGCCGGTGACAGGCCCGCCGCGAGGTACGAGTCGACGACGTCGGCGACCGCGTCGGCCTCCACGGGGTTCGTGTTCCCGTCGGCGTGCCCCTCGGGGTCGAGAAACGTCACCCGCTCCCGGAGATCTGCCGGTAGTGCCGTCGGGGTGACACCGGACAGGTCCGCGACCGACCGGGCCGCCACCTCACCGGTCGCCGGCCGCAGTCGGCCGTCGTAGAACTCCCGTGAGGGAAACGACTGGATGCGCTGTGCCATCCGGTACTGCCGGTTTAGCAGTGTCGAGGCCTCCGGATACTGCTTCTGGAGTCGCTCGAACAGCGACTCCGTCAGGTCGTTCTCGGCCCGAACCACCGGCGGCAACTGGTTGTGGTCACCGACGAGCACGAACCGGTCGGCAAGGGTCAGCGCCGCGAGCGTGCCGGGTTCGGTCAACTGCCCCGCCTCGTCGACAACGGCCACGTCGAACGACTGTGTCCGCACGGCACGCGACCCACAGGAGGCTGTCGTCGCCGCCACCACCGGCGCGGCCTGTAGTGTACCCGCACACTCGGCGGGGTCACCACGCCGCCGGAGCCGGTACCCCTGCATGTCCTCGCGGACACCGCTCTCGGTGCCGTAACGGACCACCTCGGTGTAGCCCTGCGCCTCGAGTGCTTCGAGGGCGTTGTCGACGGCTCGGTTGGTGAATGCCGAGACGAGCACCCGCTGGCCGTCGTCGACGAGCGCCCGGACGATGCGCGCGAGGGTGTAGGTCTTGCCGGTTCCCGGCGGCCCGTGGACGAGCGCGAAGTCGTCTGCACCGACAGCCCGCTGGACCGCCTCGTTCTGGGCGGCGTTGTTGTCGACGAACGTCTCCGCCACTGTGGAGAACTCGGGGTCACGCCGACCGAACAGGGGCTCTTTCCACGCCGGGGGCTGTGTGAGCACGGCGTCGTGGAGCGCGGTCAGCAGGCGGTCGGTCGTCAGTGTGGAGGGGTAGACGTCGACCCGGTGCAGTTCGACGCGCTCGTCGGCGGTCACCACGAGCTCGTCGTCGAGGCGCTCGACGCGACCGAGTTCCGCGTTGCCACCGACCGGGTCGCCGTCACTGGCGAGCACCAGGTCACCGACCCGGATCTTCGAGACCGCGCCGGTTCCCGCGGCGCGGAGCTCCCACCGGCCGTCGTCAAGCCGTCGCGCACCCGTGGGGTCGAGAGCCACTAACGCCCGGTCGTCGTCGGCACGCTCGTCAGCGGTCTGCTCCCAGAGTTTGGCGTACTCGGTGTGTACCTCGCGGCGTTCCTCCTCGACGGCCCGGTAGAACCGGTCGAAGTAGGCCTGCTCGTCCTCTGGCACGGCGGGCCCGACCTGCCCGGCCTTCGACTCCTGGTCGAGTCGGCCGGCGACCGCCATACAGGTGTCCTGTTCGAAGCAGTACTCACAGACCGCATCCGCCTCGTACCCCGTCGGAACGCTGCTGTCGTACTCCGTCGCCGCGAGCTCGTTACGCGCCCGCAGAACGTACTGTAGCAGGCCCTGCCCGATTGTGAACTCCTTTGCCGGGGAGAGGTCACCGGACTCCTCGGCCCGGTCGACAGCAGCGTTTTTCGTGTAGAGCAGCGTGCCGGTGTCGGGTGGCTCCGCCCGCTGTTCACCCAGCATCAGCGCGTAACAGGTCGCCTGTACCTTGTCCTGGAAGCGTGGCTCGCGTTTGGTGTTCTTGCCGGTCTTCAGTTCGACGGGCATCCCGCGCCGGACGGCGTCTGCACGGCCTTTCATCCCGTAGCGCTCGCTCACGAGCAGTTGCTCGGAGCGCCACTCGTCACCGTCGGTCAGTGTGCCCTGCTCTAGCCAGCCCTCGATGGCGGCCGCGTGCTGACGAACTGTCTCCCGAAGCGCCGCGGGGTCGGCCCCCAACAGCCCGATGTCCAGCCCCGCCTCGTCGATGCGTTCGTCGACAGCAGACGCCAGGTCACGACCCCGGAGCAGGTCACCGAACACCTCGTGGACGATGGTCCCCGTTACGACCGGTTCGACCAGCCCCGTGCTGTCGAGTTTGCCCAGATAGTACATCCGGGGACACTGCACCCACGACCGGACACTCGTCACGTCGACGATGAACCCCGGTTCGACGACGACCATCGAGTCACCGGTCGTCGAGTACTGTGTCTCGCCGCGGTACTCGCCGGTCTCGGGGTCGTACACCGCGAGTTCCATCCCCGGCTCCAGGTACTCGCCGGTCTCGGTCCAGGCTCCCCAGAGGGTGACCGTCACCGGTGGGGCGCTCCCGCGGTCCGGTCGGACCGTCACCTCCAGCAGGTCGGACTCACCGTACTGTGTGTCGACCGTTCGCTCCTCGCCGACCCCGACAACGGGACCCCGGACCACGTCGGCGGAGTCCTGGTGTGTCATGTCACCGGACACGGCTGGCGGGTGAAAAACGCTGTCGGTCTCACCGGTGGACGGTGACGGTGACCGCGCCACAGACACACTCGTAGGCGCGGCGCTCGCCGCTCTCGGTGCGGTAGACGAGCATCCGGTCGCGCTCACGGAGTCTGCGGTCGCAGTCGTCGGCCTGGCAGGTTGCGCTGAGTTTGTCTAGCATACCACACTGTCTGGCCGCCTCACATATCAACGCGCGCCACGCCCCCGGGGTGAAACTGAAACTGGAATCAGAGGGGTGACCCGGGGAGGGCCGGGAGTCGACACGCTCCGAAGTCACTATAGGCCAGTAGCGACACGAGCTACACATGCAGGTTGGAGCGCACGTCTCGGTCGCCGGCGGCGTGGACAACGCCGTCGACCGGGAGGTCGACGTCGGCGGGAACTGCGGACAGATATTCACCACCTCGCCACAGGTCTGGCAGGACCCCGAGTTCGAGGACGGCGAGGCCGAGCGGTTCCGCGAGTGGTCTCGAGAGGAGAACGTCGGTCCGTGGGTCATCCACGCCTCCTATCTGGTGAACCTGGCGACACCGAAAAAGAAACTGCGGGAGAAGTCGGTCGCGAGTCTGCAGGCCGAACTCGACGCCGCCGACCGCCTCGGCATCGACTACGTCAACGTCCACCTCGGCGCACACACGGGGGCCGGTGTCGAGCAGGGGCTCACGAACGCCGCAGATACACTCGACGCACTCGACATCCCGGAGGGTGTCACGCTGTTGGTCGAGTCGGACGCCGGGAGTGGCACCAAGCTCGGCGACGAGTTCGACCACCTCGGGGCGGTGCTCGACCGCTCCACACAGGACCTCGAGGTCTGTCTTGACACCGCCCACGTCTTTGCCGCCGGGTACGACCTCTCAACGCCCGCGGAGGTCGAGACGACGTTCGCCGAGTTCGACGACCTCGTCGGTGTCGAGAACCTCGCCTGTGTCCACCTCAACGACTCGAAACACGGCTGTGGCACGAACAAGGACGAACACGCCCACGTCGGCGAGGGGAAGATCGGCACCGAGGGGATGCGCGCCGTTCTCACCCACGAGGCCGTTCGGGACGTCCCACTGGTGCTCGAAACCCCGGAGGAGAACGGCAAGGACTTTGCCTGGAACGTCGAGCGCACGCGGGAACTGGCCGATTAACACCCCGCCGGTGTCTCACACAGGGTGAGAGCAGAGACCGGGCTACTCCTCGCTCAGAATCCCGCGCTCGGTCATCTTCGCGGGGTCGAGTACCTCGTCGGCCTCCTCGGCGGTGAGATAGCCCCGCTCGATTGCCACCTCGCGAACGGACTTGTCCTCCTCGAGTGCGGCCTTTGCAACCTCGCTCGCCCTGTCGTAGCCGATGGCGGGGTTGAGCGCCGTCGCGAGCGCCATGCTCTGTTGCACCCGCTCGGCACAGTGTGTCTCGTTTGCCGCCAGCTTCGCCACGAACCGCTCGGCGAACACCTCGCTGACGTTCGCTATCAGCCTCGCCGACTGCAGGAAGTTGTACGCGACAACGGGCTTGTACAGGTTGAGGTTTAGTTGACCGTTGGCCGCGCCGCTCGCAACGGCGGCGTCGTTACCGACCACCTGCGTGTGGACCTGGTTGACCGACTCCGCGACGACGGGGTTGACCTTGCCCGGCATGATCGAGGAACCGGGCTGGTTCTCGGGCTGTTCGAGCTCTCCGAGCCCGTTGCGTGGGCCGGAGGCGAGCAGACGGAGGTCGTTTGCTATCTTGTCGAGACTGCCCGCGACCGTCCGGAGCGCCCCGTGGGCCTCGCTCATCGCGTCGTGGGCGGCCTGTGCCTCGAAGTGGTTGTCGGCCTCGCGAACCGAGAGACCGGTCGCCTCGGAGATGTACTCCGCCGCGCGCCACGGAAACTCGGGGTGGGTGTTCAGCCCCGTTCCCGTTGCGGTACCGCCAAGCGCCAGCTCCGAGAGGTGCTCGCGGCTCCCGCGGACCCGCTCGATACCCTTCTCGACCTGGGTCCGGTAGCCGCCGAACTCCTGTCCGAGCATCACCGGGGTCGCGTCCTGGAGGTGGGTGCGGCCGGTCTTGACCACGCCCTCGAACCGTTTCTCGGCGGCCGCGAGCTCGTCGCCTAACCCCTCCAGGGCGGGCACGACGTCGAACACGACGGCCTCGAGTGCGGCGACGTGCATCGCTGTCGGGATGACGTCGTTGCTGGACTGGCCGTAGTTGACGTCGTCGTTCGGGTGGATCTCGCGGCTGCCCAGTTCTCCGCCTCGGTGCTCGGTGGCCAGGTTGGCGATAACCTCGTTGGCGTTCATGTTCGAGGAGGTCCCCGACCCGGTCTGGAACACGTCGACCGGGAACTGGTCGTCGTGCTCGCCGGCGATCACCTCGTCGGCAGCCGTGACAATCGCGTCGGCGGTCTCCTCCCCGAGCAGACCGAGGTCGCGGTTGGCCTGTGCAGCGGCCTTCTTCACGATACCCAGTGCCCGGAGGAACCGTCGGCCGAGGGTGAGTGAACTAACGGGGAAGTTTCCCAGCGCGCGCTGTGTCTGTGCGCCCCAGTAGGCGTCTGCCGGCACGCGCATCTCGCCGAGACTGTCCTCCTCGATACGGAAGTCCTCACTCATACTACTCGCTCGACCGGGCGGACGCTAAACGTTACCGATGCTGGGGGTCCCTGTGGCGGCAGGCAGTCAATCGGTGAGGTCGACGGTGTGGTCGGACTGGAGCCAGGCACTCGGTACCTCCCGGTCGTAGATGACGGTGTCCTCGTCACTGATCTCGAGCAGCCCGTATCTGTCGTCTGGTTCACCGGCGGTGTCGGGTACTTG
>JAQCNM010000144.1 GCA_028275025.1 Halovenus sp. | reverse complement strand
CCACCAGATGCCGGGCGTGCCGCGGGTGCACTCGACCGTGTCGCCGCCGCCGAGTACGACGCCGCGGTGACACTCGAACACGACGCCGACGCGGTGCGGGTCGGGCCCGAGCGAATCGCGATGCGAAACAACGGTGGGACAGACCGCGCGAGGCTGGTGTTCGGCCCGGTCATACCGGTCGACACGCTCGACCTGACCGCGGCCGAGCGCACCGTGCTCGATGGGGTGCTCGCCGGTGAGCGGCCGCTCCCGGCAGGGCTCGAACGGCGACTGGCAGACGCCGCCACGACCCTCGATACCGAGACCGGCGAGTGGCGCCCCACTCGTGGTGTCCTCCGGGCACGGGCTGTCGAGGTCGCGAGTCGGCGGATGGTGCTGGTCGCGGTCTGAGTACCCGCCGACCGGGGCAGGCGCCCGGCAACAGCCGGTCGACCGGGAGCTACCGTTCGAGGAAGGTAAACGGGACACTCGCCGAGCCCCACTCGTCCAGGTAACAGGGCGGTTACGGGAGTTCGGGGAGAAAGCCTCGCCGTTCACCGCGGGGAGGATGTCAAAACCCCTCGTGTGGGTGTGGGCTCTCCTGGATGTGCTCCTGTGCCGCGTCGAACGCCGCAGATGGGGTCTCGAACGTACCCACGTGGGTCCACTCCCCGTCGGGTGTGGCGGTGTACACGTCGAACGCCCCGCCACGGTACTCGTGTGACTCGACGTACAGCTCCGTGTCGACAGTCCCGTCGTCGAGAAGCAGCCAGACGCCCAGTTCCTTGCCGCCCTCCAAGTCGCGGCGACGTTGCCAGTGCATGTCTGTGTTCACACCGGTAACGGTGTAAGTCCTCCGCCAAACGAGGGCCGCCTGACAGTTCCGGGCGGTCGTGGATGGGCCGACCGCCTCACTCGACGAGGACGCGGTCGGTGAGCCAGCAACCCTCGAAGCGGCCACTCGACTGTTCTGAGAGCCCGAAGACGTACGTGACTGTTCGGCCGTCCGGACCCGTGAGCGTGACCCGTCGCTCGGCGGTCCTGCCGTCGCGCTCGACCGGGCCGGGTGTCGCCTCGACGTGGTCGACCATCGGTGCGTACTGTGGTCCCGTTACCATCCGGACGAACCGGTCGAACGGGCCGGTGGCGCGCCGGTTCCCCGGCGAGGCGAAGTTGTACGCCGTGCCGATACCGGCGTTCTCGAAGGGGTCGTCGTTCGTCGCCAGTGCATCGACCTGGATGTCGACAACCTCCGCCGGACCGTACGAGGGGTCTGGCATCGGGAGGTCGGCGACGGGGTAATCGTCGGCCATGTGCCGTATTGGTCTGCTGGAAATTGTACCCATCGGTCCGGTGGACCGGCCTAATCGGAGGCTGTACCGGCCGCTAGTGTCACGGGTCCTCGGCGTACTGCTCGCGGTGTCGGCGCTTCGCTGCCTCGTAGGCCGGGTCCGCCCGCACGGTGTCGAGATGCTCCCTGTAGACGAGGGCGATATCGCGTTTCTCGTCGTCGTACCACTCCTGTGGCTCGCGCTCGACCCGGGTTCCGTCCTCGTCGCGCTCGTACTTCTGTCCGCCGGGGTACTTTGCGTAGCGCATCGCCCGGGTCCAGCCCATCTGGAGGTACTTTCGCGTCATGTCCATTCCGACGAAGTCGTCGTCGGTCCGGTACCCACGGTACTGTTCGTGGAGTGTCACCGCGGCCGTCTCGGCCGCGGGCAGCGAGGCGACCGTCCAGTCGGGGAGCAGTTCGCTCTTGTACGGTTCGATCTTGAACGCGCCGCGCTCGTCGCTCGTGTGGCGGTAGCGCCCCGGGTGTTCGCGAAAGTCGAGGGCGTACTCGGGACCGTCCTCGACCTCGGAGACGTCGCCGCGCACGGGGTCAGACATCGACGTGGCTCTGTGTCGCCGGATAATCTGTCTTTCGGCCGGTCTGTGCCCCCGCTGTGGGGCCGGTGACGCAAGTCTTATGTATATCTCTGTTCATTAGTGTGTACTAATGAACGATATGGAGGGCGTCGCGCCCGCGGTCAGGTCTGTGCTGGAACACGCCGGCGAGCGCGGCGGGGGCGAGCGAGTCGGGGTCGAACCACGGTCGCTGCCGGCGGCCTTCGAGCGTGCAGAGCACGACGGACGCGTTCCGGTCGTGGCCGAGGTGAAGTTGGACTCACCGACGACAACAGACGAGCGGGCGGGCGACCCTGTCGCGCTCGCGGAGGAGATGGTCGCGGGTGGGGCGGCGGCGGTGTCGGTGCTCACCGAACCCGAGCAGTTCGGCGGGTCGGCAGCGACACTGCGCCGGGTCCGCGAGGCTGTCGACGTACCGGTCCTGCGCAAGGATTTCCTGCTGTCGGAGTCACAGCTCGACACAGTTGCGGCCGACGTGGTGTTGTTGATCGCCCGGTTCGTCGACGACCTGCCGGGGCTGGTGACGGCCGCCCGCGACCGGGGGATGCAACCGCTCGTCGAGGTACAC
>JAQCNM010000142.1 GCA_028275025.1 Halovenus sp. | reverse complement strand
GACGACGGCAAGATACTTTATGACACCTCCGAAAGGTCGGGTGTGAACGACGCGTACGTAATCGGTGCCGGGCAGACACCGTTCGGGGCGATGCCCGGGGAGAGCTACCGTTCGCTCTTTGCGTCTGCGGTGGATGCGGCCGTCGCGGGTGTCGAGACGGGTATAGACAGAGACGACATCGACGAGGTGATCGTCGGTTCACTCGGGGTCGGTGGCCGGCAGTTGGGGCTGTCGGCGCCCGCAGCGACCGAGCACCTCGGGCTGGACGGCGTCCCCAGCACCCGCGTAGAGAACGCCTGTGCGGCCTCGGGGTACGCCGTTAGACAGGCCGTCCAGGCGGTAAAAAGCGGGATGGCAGACGTCGCCCTCGCGGGCGGTGTCGAACTGATGACCGACATGAGCAGCGACGTGACGAAGTACTGGCTCGGCGTCTCCGGGGAGACCGAGTGGGAGCGGCTCACCGGAACCACCTTCGCCGGGGTGTACGCACAGATGGCGAGTGCGTATCTCGACCGCTACGACGCGACACCCGAGGACCTCTCGCTCGTGTCGGTAAAGAACCACGCCAACGGTGCGACGAACCCGAAGGCACACCTCGACTTCGAGTGTTCGCTCGCCGAGGCGACCGACGCGCCGACGGTCGCCGACCCGCTGACACTGTACCACTGCTGTCCGACCTCCGACGGGGCCGCGGCCGTGCTGGTCGCGAGCGGCGATGTCGTCGACGAGTACACCTCCGAGCGGGTCCGGGTGGCCGGAGTCGGGGCGGCGAGCGACCGGGTCGGTCTGTTCCAGCGCGAGTCGTACACCTCGATCACCGCCGCCGAGCGAGCCGGTCAGCGGGCCTACGAGCGGGCGGGTGTCGGCCCCGCGGCGCTCGACTTTGCCGAGGTCCACGACTGCTTTGCCATCGCGGAACTGCTCGCATACGAGGACCTCGGGTTCTGCGAGCGGGGGGAGGCACCGGAGCTACTGGCGGCCGGCCGGACCGACCCCGACGGTGCCCTCCCGGTCAACACCTCGGGTGGGCTGAAATCGAAGGGCCACCCAATCGGCGCGACGGGTGCTGGACAGCTCACCGAGGCGTTCGACCAGTTGACCGGTGCTGCCGGGGACCGCCAGGTGCCCGACCCGACGTACGGGCTGACCCACAACGTCGGTGGAAGCGGCGGTGCGGCCGTCGTCCACATCCTCGAACGGGAGGGTCGTGCATGACCCGCCCGGGGATTACGGGTGTCGGTGCGTACGCGCCGCGTCTGCGGGTCACGGCCGAGACGGTGGCGGCCGCGTGGGGTCGCTTCGACGCGGCCGGTATCGAGACGACGGCGGTTCCAGAGGCCGACGAGGACGCGCTGACGATGGCTGTCGCCGCTGGACGCCGGGCGCTCACCGCCGCCGGTGTCGACCCGGGGGCGGTCGCACACCTCGCCTTTGCCACGACCACCCCGCCGCTCGCCGAGGGCGACCTGACCGCCCGCCTCACGAGTGTGCTCGGCACGCCGGAGACGGCACACACCCAGACGGTGACCGGTAGCACACGGGCGGGCGCACAGGCCCTGGTCGGTGCACTCGAGGCGGGGCCGTGGGGTGAGCAGGTTGGGCTAGTGGTCGCGAGTGACTGCCCTCGCGGAGCCCCGGACAGCGGCATCGAACACGCGGCGGGTGCCGGGGCAGGGGCGCTGGTGCTGGCGGCCGACGGCCCCGCGGCGGTCACCGAGTACGCCTCACACAGCCATCCGGCCCCCGGGGGTCGCTTCCGGCGGTCGGGTGAGACGGAGACGACCGGTCTCGGCGTGACCGCGTACGACAGGGAGACGTTCACCTCGACACTCGGCCGCGCCGCGGACCAACTCGACAGTGAGACGACCGCCGACGCGGCGGCGGTCCAGTCACCGGACGGCAAACTGCCGTACCGGGCCGCGTCCACACTCGGCGTCGAGACGGAGACGGTCGCCGCGGCCGAGACTGTCAGCAGTCTCGGCGACACCGGTGTCGCGAGTGTCTTTCTCGGCCTGGCGTCGGCACTCGAGGAGGGTGCCCGGTCGGTTCTGCTGGGGGCCTACGGGGATGGTGCCGGGGCGACGGTCGCACGCGTCGAGGGGGCGGTGCCGGTGACAGTCACGACGGAGGGTGGAGAACGGCTCGACTACCCCGCGTATCTCCGGCGACGGGGTGAGATCACCCGGGAGGAGCCAGCAGGCGGCGGCGCGTACGTCAGCGTCCCGACCTGGCAACAGACAATCCCACAGCGACACCGTCTCGTCGCCGGCCGTTGCCCGGACTGCCAGGCGCTCAATATCCCGCCCGAGGGGGCCTGCCGGGTCTGTCGCCACCGGCCGGAGACGTACCCGACCGTCGACCTCCCCGGCACCGGGACTGTCGAGGCCGCAACGAGGATAGAACAGGGGGGTGCCCCGCCGGAGTTCGTTCCACAGCAGTCACAGAGCGGACCCTACGTGAGTGCGGTTGTCGCGCTCGACGGACCGGACGGGGAGACGGTGAGCGTCCCGGCACAGGTGATCGACGGCGGGCAGTCTGTCGATATCGGCACACCGGTCACGGCGGTGGTCCGCCGGCTCTACACACAGGAGGGTGTCACCAGGTACGGGTTCAAGATGCAGGTGGCCGGACTCCGGGCGTGAGCACAACCAGCCACCACGAGCTGTCGGTCCGACACTCTCGAACTGTTTGCGAGAACCGAGGTCGACAGATTCACACGACCCGACACGGGCCACGGCAACCCGAACCGGCCACCGACTTTCGCCCCGGCCCGAAACGGCTGTTCCTCCGTGTGCACCCGAATCCAACCAGTCGACGACTCCGACGACAAACGTGCGGGCTTGCCGATATCGGTTCGATCAGGTGCCCGCGAGTGTCCCCCAAACTCGGCGGGTGTCCACCGGTGGTCGGTTCACTCATACTACACTGCATCGACGGGCGTGTTCCTGTCGGGTCCGGCGGACAGGCAGCGGGCCGAGCCACCGGCCTCTCCACAGACTGCGACAGATTCCACGTCCCCGTGTGTCACTGACCGGTTGTGTCGCCGCTGTAACGGCGGCCAAACAGGTCGTTCGAACGGTCACTAGCTGT
>JAQCNM010000141.1 GCA_028275025.1 Halovenus sp. | reverse complement strand
ACGGGGCTGTCTCGAGCTGAGCCAGCCAGGCTGTGGGGACCCGCGGTGGGGAACAGATCGGAGGGGGGGCGTCGCCCTCGTGTGGTGTGAGGAGCATACCCTTTGCTTCGGCGGGACCGGGATCGCCCGGTCCCAGCGCAGTCGGTGTCTGAGACACGCCGGCCAGGCCGGGGCGGTGACAGCCGGCCGGGAGACAGCTTCTATGTAGGTGGTTCTCACAGCCGGAGGCCGGTTGGGTGTGTCGCCGGCCACGAGCCCGCGGTTCGGGGCTCAACACCGGGTGCAACTGCTCTGCATGCCGGTGGCACCCAAACTACGGTTCTCGGAGATACTCGCTGACCTCCTCGACCGGCCGGACGTCACCGTACTTTGCGTTGATGTCGAAGAGGTTGGCCTCGTGTGGGTCGGCGGCGCGGTCACCGACCGCGGCCTCCGGGACGATTGTGCGGTATCCGTGTGAACAGGCGTCCACGGCCGTTGCCCGGATACACCCGCTCGTGGTGCAGCCGGCAACGACCACGGTGTCGACACCCATCGCGGTCAGCAGCGAATCTAGCTCCGTCTCGTGGTAGGCGCTGGCCTGGCGCTTGTCGAGGCGGTGGTCGCGGTCGTCGGTGTGGAGTCTCGGGTCGAGGTCGACCCACCGACTGCCGGCGCGGAGTGTCGACAGGCTCGGGACCTTCTCGGCCCAGACCCCCATGTCGCGTGCGTCGTCGTGGGTGGTCACGATCCGGGTGCAGACGACCGGGGCGTCACCGCTGTGGGCCGCGTCGATGAGGTCGTTCGTCTGTGAGACGACGCCGGTCAGGTCCCCGCCGAGCGGGTTCTCCGGGTCGGTAAAGCCGGTTTGCAGGTCGACCACCAGCAGCGCCGGCTCGTCGCCGTATCCGACCTGGCTATCCATCTCCGCTTGCTCGTAGATTGTCTCTCTGTCTGCCATCGTGGAGCGTGGAACGGTCTGTGCTGATTCTCGTGTCGGTGCTGTGGGGCTGTGACGGCGACGAGGCGTGCGGTCGTGTCGGGCCCGCGGTCTCGCTCGGTCGCTCAGTCCCAGTCCGGGAGTTCGCGCTCGAGGAACCTGCCGTGGCCGGGTTCACCGACCACCGCACCGCGCTCGGCGACCAGTTCCCCCCGCACGAACGTCTTTGTCGGGCGTCCCGTCACCTCGCGTCCCTCGTAGATGCTGAAGTCGGCGTTGCCGACGTTGTCCGCCGCGGTGATCGTGTACGACTCCGCGGGGTCGAGGAGGACGATGTCGGCGTCGGTCCCCGGGTCGAGTGTCCCCTTGCGTGGCATCCCGAACGTGCGTGCGGGCTCGCTACACAGGGCACTCACGACGAACGAGGGGTCGTACCCTCGGTTGTTCACCGCCTCGTCGTAGAACACCGGGAGATTCGCCTGGAGCCCGTTGGCGCCGGGGCTGATCTCCCACCACGCGCCGCTCTCTTTCTCCTCGCGGGTGTAGGCACAGTGGTCGGTCGAGACGACACTGAGCACCCCATTCTCGAGCTGTTCGAACATCGCCTCGATGTCGTCGGGCGCCCGGATCGGCGGCTGGATGACCGGCAGGTTCCCCTGCTCGTCGTACACCGACTCGTCGAGGACGGTGTAGTGGGTGCAGGTCTCCGCTCTGACGAGCTCACTGCCGTGTTCGTCCTGGAACTGTTCGAGGACATCCGCGGATTTCCGGCAGGTCGTGTGGATCCCGTAGTACTGCATCCCCGCCTCGGTCGCCATCCGGACGGCGTCCTCGGCCGCCATCGCCTCGGTGTAGTCCGGGCGCGACTCCGGGAACCACTTTGCCTCGGATCTCCCCGCCGCTTTGAACTGGTCGACCAGTTCGTTACACACCGACGTGTCCTCGGTGTGGAAGACGCCGACACCGCCGGTGTCTGCGAGCCGCTTCATCACCCGGTTCATGAACCCGTTGCCGAGCCCGATCTCGTAGGCGGTGAACATCTTGAACGAGGGGACACCGGCCTCGATTATCTCGGGGATCTCCTCGAGGATAGCCGGGTCCTCGCGGGTGATAGCCCCGTGAAGCCCGTAGTCGACCAGCGCGTCCTCGCCTTTCTCCTGCTTTCGCTCGATCCCCTCGAGCAGCGTCCCCTCCGAGTCGAACGGGCTCATATCGCCGAGCCACGCCTGCCACGCAAAGTCGATGTAGGTCGTCGTTCCCCCGACGGCAGCCGCGCCGGTTGCGGTCTCGTAGGTATCCCCAGAAAACTGGTCGTCGATGTGGACGTGGACATCGACGACCCCGGGCATGACGAGCTGGCCGGAGGCGTCGACGGTTTCGGCGGCGTCGGGAAGGGTCGACTCGGCACCGACGGCCACGATCTCGCCGTCGTCGACCCCGATAGCGGCGTCGAACTGTCCGGTCTCGGTGACGAGCGTCCCTCCCGTGATGGCGGTGTCGATTGTCACAGCCAGTCAGTAGCACCCGGCGGTCTTAAACATTGGAGGCGGTGACAGTATGTGCACGAGCCGGTCGTCCGCCCCCGAGGGCCAGGGATTTGTACCAGGGGCGGGTCGATGCTGGTATGGACGAAACACAGGTCGAGGAGTTGACAACGGAAGCGGAGTTCGCCGAGGCGTACCCGGTGATGGAGCAGCTCCGGCCGATGCCCGAGGCGACGTATCTCGACATCCTCGACCGCCGGCTGGCGGACGGATACCGGCTGTTTGCGCTCCGGAGTGCCGGGCAGATCCGGGCGCTGGCAGGCCTCTCCGTCGAGACGAACTTCGACCACGGCAAGCACGTCTGGGTACAC
>JAQCNM010000140.1 GCA_028275025.1 Halovenus sp. | reverse complement strand
CACCTCGGCTTTCTCCCCGAGGAGTCGCCGCTGTACGAGGAGATGACCGCCGTCTCGTATCTCGAGTTTTTCGCCGACCTCTACGACGTCCCGTCGGCGATTGCCGACGACCGCATCCACACGACACTCGACGACCTCGAACTCGACCGGCGGGACAGACGGATCGGAAACATGTCCAAGGGGATGAAACGGAAGGTCGCTATCGCGCGCTCGCTGGTCAACGACCCGGCGGTGCTCGTCTACGACGAACCCGCGAGCGGACTCGACCCGCTGACGACAAACTACATCGTCGAGTTCACAGAGCAACTGGCGGCCGAGGGAAAGACTGTCGTGTTCAGCGCACACAACCTGTTTCACGTGGAGTCGATCTGTGACCGGGTGGTCATCATGAACGAGGGGGCAATCGTCGCCCGGGGCGACCTGGAGACACTACAGGCCGAACACGGCGACAGCACATACCACGTGTACACCACGGTCGAACTCGACGGTAGCACCCCGGAGAGAGGTGTCTACCGTCAGGCCGTCGAAAGTATGGCGGCGGTCGAACGGGTCCGCGAGGCCGCCGAGACCGCTGGCGGGTCGGTGGCCGACATCCGCACGGAGGAGTCCAGTCTCGAAGAGGTGTTCCTGAACGTCGCCCGGTCGGCCGAGGGGGCCACACGGCGGGAGACAGACGGGGAGGGGTGACGTGCGGCCACGGAAGCTACTCAGAATCGCGCGCTGGGAGATCACGAAGGGGGCGGCGGTTCCCGAGCGAGAGACACTCGCTGTTGTCCTGCTCACGGTCGCACTGGTCGCGCTCGTCGGCCCGCTCGCGGTGCTCTCGGGTGTCGGACTCGAGGACGGCCTCTACCGGGTCAGCGTCGACGAGACGAGCCCCTACTACGAGGTTGCCGCGGCCGAGGAGACGTTCGTCGTCGTCGCCGGTGCCGACAGGGAACAGCTGACAGCGGGCGGTGTCGACCTGCTTGTCGACGACGGTCGTCTCCGCAGCGCCGACACGGACAAGGGGGCGGCCGCACGCGAGACGTTTCGCGATGCTGTCAGGCGGTACAACGAGCGACAGCTACGTCTCGAACCGAATCTGAGTGCCGCCTTTCCGGTCGAGGTCTCACTCGAGTTCCGGGAGCAGGGTGGTATCGCCGAACTCGTCGGTGCCGAGACCGGTGACAGTGCCGGCGAGGCCACGGACAGCGACGACGACGCCGACAGCAAAGAGAGTGACAACAACACCGGGACTGGCACGGACGGTGGTGACACGACCGACAGCTCAACCGACAGCGGAGATACCGAGAGCCGAAATACCGACAGCACAGCCGACAGCGCGGACGACGGACCGGACGGCCCGCTGAGTGACGTGCTGTCGCTGCCGGGGAACAGCGTCACCGGGTCGCCGGCAGAGCTCAGCGCGCCGTTTCCGTTCCAGTCGCTGGTGCTCGCCTTTCTGTTTATCATCCCGCTCAACTTCCTCATCCAGCTTTACGGCAGCACCATCCTCTCGGAACGACTCGACAGGCGAGGGGAGCTGTTGCTGGTCGCGCCGGTGTCGCGGGGCGAGATAATCGGGGGCAAGACACTGCCGTACGTGGTCGGGGCGATGGTCGTCGAGGCGACACTCGCGGTCGGGTTGGTCTATCTCGTGCAGGGGCGACTCGGGGGGCTGGTCTCGGTTCTCGCGGTCACGCCGCTCGTGATGTTGTTTCTAGGGACGACCTTTCTCGGAGCGATGTTCGCCCGGTCGTACCGGGAGCTGACGTTCGTGACCGTCACCATCACCGTCGGGCTGACCGCCTACGCGTTCGTCCCGGCCATCTTCACCGACGTGAACGAGATCGCACTCATATCGCCGCTGACACTCGTGGTACAGGAGCTGCAGGCCGAGACCGTGTCGCTTCCGGCGATGGCGTTCTCGCTGACACCGCCGCTGTTGGTGGCCGGTGTCTGTTTCGCGCTCGGTGCCGGGCTCTATCGCGAGGAGGATATGTTCGCACAGCGCTCTATCCCCGGGCGGGTGCTCGACGCGCTCGCCGGGCCGGTGACGGCACGCTGGCAGGTCGGCGTGATGACGATGGTGCTCGTCCCGTTCGTGTTCGTCGCACAGCTGTTCGCCATCGCCCTGTTTTTTCCACTCGGCGCGGTCGGCCCGAGCGCCGTCGTGCTCGTGCTGGTCGTCGTGGTGGTGACCGAGGAGGTGGCAAAGAGCGTCCACGTCTACGCGGCCTACGAGCACGGCCGGTTCGACCGGGGACTCCGGACCGCGCTCGTGCTCGGCCTCGCGAGCGGGGCCGGGTTCTTTCTTGCAGAGAAGGTCGCCCTGCTCGCACAGCTCGTCGGGCTCCCAGACCTTGCGGTCGGGGAGGCCGGCCTGCTCGGGGGGGTCACTACCGGACCGGTGTTGCTGTTGTTTCTGCTCGCGCCGTTGACCCTGCACGTCGTGACGGCGGTCATCTCGGCTGTCGGGGCGAGCCACGGCCGGCGGTGGTACACCGTCGCCGTGGTGGTGGCGATGGCAGTCCACCTTCTGTACAACCTCTCGGTGGTGATTCTCTCCGATGTCGTCTAGTGTGAGGATCGCCCGGCGCGAACTGGGGGCGCTGAGCCGCGAGAAGACAATCGTGCTCGCCTTGCTCATCCAGCTCGTCATCGCGGGGTTCTCGTCGTTTCTGGTGGTCGGGCTCACGTCGCTGTACGATCCTGGCACACTCGGCGGCGAGCCGGTGACCGTTGGCGTCTCGGGAGAGACACGGGACCGGCTCGTCGCGGTCGCCCGGGAGAGCGAGGACGTCACCGCCGAGCGCTACGCCGAACCGGCCGACGCACTGGCGGCGTTCGACGAGGGCGAGGTGGACGCGGTGGTGACCGGGCGTCGGCTGGCCGGCGAGCAGGGTGTCCGCATCGGGGTCGACGCTGTCGCCCCCGCCGAGGACCTCCGGACGACACTCGTTGTCGTCTCACTACGCTCGTATCTCTCCGATGTCGAGACAGCCGAGCGGGAGGCCCGCGCCGGACAGCTCGCGTTCGAGCCCCTGGAGCTGCCCTCGGAGGGCGAGAACAGCGGGTTCTTCGGGTTCACCTACACCATCCTGTTGCCGGTGTTGCTGTTTTTGCCGCCGTTTCTCAGCGGCTCTATCGCCGTCGACTCGGTGACAGAGGAGCTCGAACGTGGCACGCTCGAACTGCTGCGTGTCGCACCGGTCTCGCTGGTCGAGATCGTCGACGGAAAGGCCGCGGCGATGGGGGTGCTCGCACCGGGACAGGCGCTGTTGTGGCTCGGTCTGCTGGGTATCAACGGGTTCAGTGTCGACAACACTGTCGCGCTCGTGGGGTTCGTGACGGCTATCACCGCCGTGACGGTCAGTGTCGGTATCGGGCTGGCGCTGCTCACGCGGAGTCGCCGGCAGGCACAGCTCCTGTACTCGGTGCTGGTTCTGGGGCTGTTCGGCGTGGCCGTGGTCGCGCCGGAACACCCTGCCACGACGGTCGCACGCCTCGCGGCCGACAGCGCCACCCGGACCACCTTCGCACACGTCGCGGCGGCGGTTCTCCTCGGGACTGGTCTGTACGCCCTGGTGCGGCGCTGGGCCGCCGGGCTCGACACCGTCTCGGGGTGAGTGATCGGGCGGTCAGACTCTTTACACACCGGGTGAAAATATCATCCATGAGTGAACCGGCGATCGAAACCCGGGGACTGACAAAGCGGTTCGGTGACGTGCTCGCGGTCGACAGCGTCAGCATGACCGTCGAGCGTGGCGAGGTGTACGGGTTTCTCGGCCCGAACGGCGCGGGTAAGTCGACGACGATCAACGTGTTACTCGACTTTATCCACCCGAGCGAGGGGTCGGCGAGGGTGCTCGGTCACGACAGCCACGAGGGGTCGCTGGCGATCCGCCGTCGGACCGGTATTCTGCCCGAGGGTGCGGAGCTGTACCCCCGGCTGTCCGGCCGGGAACACGTCGAGATGGTCGCGGACGCGAAAAACATCGACGTCGACCCGACAGCCGTGCTCGACCGGGTCGGACTGGACCGGGACGACCAGACCCGGGCGACAGACGGCTACTCGAAGGGGATGGGCCAGCGCCTCGGACTCGGGATGGCGCTGTCGGGCGACCCGGACCTGCTCGTACTGGACGAGCCGTCCTCGGGGCTCGACCCGAACGGGATGGCCGAGATGCGTGATATAATCCGGCAGGAGGCTGAGGACGGGACGACGGTGTTTTT
>JAQCNM010000125.1 GCA_028275025.1 Halovenus sp. | reverse complement strand
ATGTCGATGGCCGTGCTGGACGTCGAGGCGCTCGCCGCCGGTATCGACGACGAGATGGACCCAAAGGAGATACAGCAGAAAGTCGAGGGGAGACAGCCGATGGCTCTCGACGAGTACGCCGTGTTACACAGCCACATCGAGAGCCGGCGATGAGGGTGGTCGTTCTCGGCTGCGGGTCGGTCACACCCGGGCGTCGGCTGCCCGGCGACGAGCGTTGCCCGAACGGGAGCCAGGGGCCGGGCTAGGAGTGCCGGTACCGACGGGCCGGACTGGCTACCGCGAGGCGATCAGAACGGACGCTACCGGCCCCAACTAACCTAAACAATCGTCGACAACTCTGTGGCCAAACCGCAAGACAACAGCGGGATACTCCCGCTCACAGCGTCACCTGAGTAACAATACTCATATATGCCCAGGTTCCGCACGTAGGGTCATGCGGGAGTCTGGCATCGCCGCGACCGTCGTGGACGAGGCTGGGAACATCGGGCTGTCCGGCAGGGAGCTGTGGGTGCTGGCCGGAGCCGTCGTCGTGGTGCTCGCTCTCGTCGTCGGCTACGCCCTTTTCAGGTATCTCAGTAAGACACCCGGCGAACGGTTCGCCAGCGTAGTCGGGTCGCTCGACTCGGTTGCCGTGTTGATGCACTCGGACCCCGACCCGGACGCGATGGCCTCGGCCGTCGCGGCCGCCGAGATCGCTCGCGAGCGGGGCACCGACACCGGAATCTACTACCCCGGCCGGATACAGCGTGACGAGAACCGTGCGGTCGAGACCGTGCTCGACCTGCAGTTCGAGCGTATCGAGCGTGCAGACGAGGTCCAGGAGCCGGGGGTGGTGCTGGTCGACCACAACACGACACGCGACCTCAAAAACGGGGGGACACTGGACATCACCGCCGTCGTCGACCACCACCCCGGCGGGGGCACCGGCCGGCGGTTCACCGACGTTCGCACCGAACTCGGCGCGTGTGCGAGTATCCTCACGGAGTACTTTTCCGATCTCGGCCGGGTGCCCGACGACGCCTGGATCAACCCGCACCCGGAGAACGAGAAGGGACAGGTTCAGCTCGAGACCTCACGCGAGGAGGGGTGGCTCCCGGCGAGTATCTCGACCGGACTCGTCTACGGCATCCAGTCGGACACGAAGAACCTCACGAACGGCTGTACCCCCGCCGACTTCGAGGCGCTCCGGTATCTCTACGACGGGATCGACGACGAGAAACTCGACCGGATGGCGAACCCGGACGTGACTGCCGAAACACTCGAGGTAAAGGCACGGGCGATACACGACCGCGACGTCCGCTCCCCGTTTGCGGTAAGCGATGTCGGCACAGTGTCGAACGCGGAGTCCATTCCACAGGCGGCCGACGAACTCGAACGACTCGACAGCATCACGGCGGTTATCGTGCTCGGTGACAAGGACGGGGTGATACGGCTCGCCGGCCGCTCCAGCGACGACCGCGTCCACATGGGCAAACTGCTCGACACACTCACCCAGGATATTCCGTTAGCCGGGGGTGGTGGTCACGCCCGCATGGGTGGTGGCCGTATCTCGATCGAACACATGGAGGGGATCGGCCCCAGGGAGGGTGTCAGCCGGCAGGAGATGAGAGAGCGGCTGTTCGACGCGATGAACGGCGAGGTGTGAACCGGCTCACTCGGGAACGATACCGGCGTCGCTGACACGAATCACCGCCTCGCCATCGGCGAGGTTCGGGGCGTCGACGAGCCGGACGATGCGCTTGTTCTTTTTCGACTTTCGCAGGTAGATGCGGAACGTCGAGGTGTGTCCCAGGATGTTCCCGCCGATGGGCTGTGTCGGGTCGCCGAAAAACGAGTCCGGGTTCGAGGCCACCTGGTTGGTCACGAGTACGGCGGTGTTGTTGAGATCACCGACACGCATCAGGTCGTGGAGATGCTTGTTGAGCTTCTGCTGGCGCTCGGCGAGGTTCCCCCGGCCGACGTACTCGGCACGGAAGTGGGCGGTCAGTGAGTCCACACAGAGCAGCCGCACCGGGAACTCCTCGTCCTGGCCCTCGGCGGCCAGTTCCTGGGCGGTCTCTGCGAGCAACATCTGGTGGTTCGAGTTGAACGCCTTTGCGACGTGGATGTTGTCGAGCACCGCGGTGAGCAGGTCGTCGATCAGGCCTTCGTCGTCGGCATCGGCCTCGTCCTCGCCGGCGACCCCGTGCAGCACCATCGTCGCCTCGATGACCTCGTCGTCGAGCCCACGGACCATGTCGTCGATGCGCTCCGGCCGGAAGGTGTCCTCGGAGTCGATAAAGATGGCACTCCCTTCGAGCCCCCCGTGCTCGGCCGGGAGCTGGACGTTCACCGACAGCTGGTGGGTCACCTGTGACTTGCCGGAGCCAAACTCCCCGTACACCTCGGTGATGGACTGTGTCTCGACCCCGCCGCCGAGGAGCTCGTCTACGTCGTCGGTCCCCCAGGTGAGCTTACCGATCTGCTCGCGGCGTTCGAGCACCGTCGCACCGCTCTCGAACCCCCCGATATCTGCCGCGTCCCGGGCCGCACTGATGATGTCAGACGCCGTCGACTCGCCGATATCCGCCGTGTTCGACAGCTCACCGGGGCTCGCAACCGCGATACCCTGGTAGCTCTCGAACCCGTTGTCTATGAGCTTCTCTGCCGTCGCCGGACCCACGCCCGGCAGCTGCTGGAGATCCTCGTCTGCTGCCATAGCCCGTTGTTGTGCCCCCTCGTACATAAAGCCCCGTTAACAGCAATCTGAAAGTGAAACAAGCGGGCCTGTCCGCCGGTATCCGGGGCCCACGCACCGAACACTCGGGAAGGCTTCTCAGACGGGATCTGTCGTCTCGGACTCCCCGTCGCCGTCACCGGACTCACCCATCCGTATGAAGTTCTGTCGGCCGATTCGAACCTTCTCCAGTCGCCCCTCCTCGGCCAGACGCGACACGACACGGCTGACCTTCGCCTCACTCCAGTCAGTCTGTTCGACGATCTCCTGTTGTGGCAGTTCACCGCTGACCGTGGCGTCGATCTGTTTGATGCGGTCGAACTCGCTTTGTTGCTTGGTGTCTGTGTGGTCACGACCCGTTCTGGCAGTCCCGAGCCGCCGGCTCCAGAGGAACAGCACGGCCACAGCAAGAAGCAGCAGTATCACCCCCATGATGACGACTGTGAGAAGGAGTAATCGGTCTGGTTCCTCCGACGCCCGGGTCCAGGGTGGTCCCTGCAGGAGGAGCGAATCAACGGCAGTCCCGCCTGCAGTAACAGGGTCGACAGTGGCCGCGTTCACCGTATCAGAGAGCAGGACCCCGAGATAAAGTGCTGTTCGGTTCCGGGCGACACCGGCCGTCGACAACAGAGAGAACCACCCGGAGAGCGACGCTTTCACCTGAAA
>JAQCNM010000123.1 GCA_028275025.1 Halovenus sp. | reverse complement strand
CGACGAGTGTCTCCTCGTCGGCCAGGTCGGTGAGCCCCAGCGCCGGTCCACCCACGCCCGCGCCGACGTCGAGTACGCGCAACTGCCGGTCGAGACGACCCGCGGCCGCGAGCTCGGCGAGAACGTACTGGACCGCCGCGAACGTCGGTGCGAAGTGGTACACCGCGTACCCCAGTGCCGTCTCCTCGTCGTAGGTGACCGACGCCCCGTGGAGATACCGTTGCTTGAAATCCTGGACGAGCGAGCGGAGACGGGCACCTGACTCCCCGTCGGGCCAGTCGAGCCCGAACTGCTCGACGAGCAACCCCTCGACCGCCTGCTCCAGGCCCGACGGCAGCGCGTCGACACCGTCGAACGCGACGTCGAGTGCCCCCTCGGGAACGGGCTCGAACCGGCCGTCTGCACGCTCTAACAGCCCCAGCTCCGGGGCGACCTCGCGGAGCACCTGCCGGACAGCCGCCGGGTGTGGCTGCCCCTCGACGTACTCGTGTATCTCCGCCGGGTCGACCGGTCGCACCTCCCTGAGATACCGCGCGTTGTCACGCACCTGTGAGCGCTGTGTCTCGTTCACCGCTCCCCACCTCCGTCGCGGTCGGTATCCGTCCCGGTGTCGTGGTGCGGGGCACCGGCCTCGCGGTAGAGGCTGTCGAACCCGTCGCCGGTCACCGCCGCGAGTCGCTGTGCCGCCTCGGCGACGTCCTGACGACCGTCGAAGGCCGTCTGGATGTCGCGGTACACGCCCGGTTCACCGCCCGTGACGCGCTCTACAAGCGACACCAACTCCGCCGAGACCGGCGTGTGAAACCCCTCCGGAACCGACTCGGCGGCGAGCCCGAACGCGAGTACCGCCGCGTGTGCCCGGGCCTGGACAGTCTCCATCGCCCGGTCGTGCTCCGCCGGCGTCGTCTCGACGACCCGGTTGCCGCGTCGCCCGAGCGTCTCGAGCAGCCGGTCGACGGTCGGTCCCCGCTCGGTCACGACGACCGGCACGTTCCCCGGTTCGCTGTCGGGCGCAAAGAGGGGGTGAAGACTTGCCCGCTCCCGGCCGGTCAGACCCTCCATCGCCGCTACCGGCCCCGCCATCGTCCCCGTGACGTCGACAACAGCCGTCCGGGCGCGGGGCCCGTATCGCTCGATAACCGACGCTGCCGCGGGAATCGGCACGGCGACACAGACCACCCCGAACTGCTCCGCGCTGTCTCCGAGCACTGTCGCCGGGTCGACAGTCCGCCCGCCGACAGTGGCCGCCGCCTCGCGGGCGGTCTGTGTGTCGCGGTCGAGAAAGCCGAGTGTCGCGTCGACCCCGTCCCGGAGGACGCGTCCGGCCCAGCGACCCATCGGACCGGCCCCGACGACGAGTGCTTCCATCGACTCTCTGTTGCGATGGGCCGGCAAAAAACCGTTCGATGCGCCGCCTGGCTCTCTGCTGTCTCGGCAGTGTTCACTCGGCGGTCTGCTCACCGAGTCTGGCGAGCAGATGTGAGAGGTGGAGCCGGTCGTTTGTTCCCTCGGTGAGGTCCATGTCCACCTCGCCGGCGAGCCGGTGGACCGCCGCCAGGTCGTCGCCGCTGTACCGCGACTGCGCCACCGAGACGAGCGTGTCGAGCAGCTCTGCCCCGCTGTACCCCTCGTCGACCAGAAGGTCGTCGAGCGTCGACCGGGCGTCGGTAAAGGCACCCGCCTCGGCGTCGTCGAGCATCTCCTCGACGCGCTCGTCGGTTCGAACCGCAGAGAGCGTGTCGTAGGCCGCCTCCATCGTCACCTCGCCCTCGCTCTCGGCGGTCGTCTGTGCACCCAGGATGGCCTCCCGGAGGTCACCCCCGGCCGCCCCGGCGACGTACTCGAGCCCCTCACGCTCGAACGGTACCCCCTCCCGCTCGACGAGCCGTTCGAGCACCGCCACCACCTCGTCGGTTGTCGGGGCACGGACCGGCACCGGGAAACACCGCGACCGTATCGGCGCGATCAGGGCCGACGGCCGGCGCGTGACGATGACGAACTGTGTCGTCTCGTGGTACTGCTCCATCACCCGCCGCAGCGCCTGCTGGAAGTCCTCGCGCATCCCCTCGGCGTTGTCGAGAACGACCGTCTTGTACGCACCCGCGACCGGCGAGTAGCTCGCAGACTCCTTTAGGACGTGGTTGATGAGGTCGGCCTTCGAGGAGTTGCGCCGCCGTTTCGAGTCGATGAACCGGGCGAACCGCGGGTCGTTTCCGACCTCCTTTTTGCTCAGTTCGAAGAAGTCGGCCACGTTTATCTCGATCCGGTCGGCGTCGGGGTTCTCGTGGGCCACACGGGTGAGCGCACGCACAGCGGCCGTCTTTCCTGCCCCCGCCGGACCGTGCACGACGAGGTTCATCGGCTCCGCGAGCGCACGACGCAGGCTCCGGCGCAGGTCGGCCTGTGGCAGTTCCTCCAGCCCCGGCGCGTGTCGCTCCGTCCACAGCGGCCCCTCCATCGACTCTCTGTTGTCGGTGCCCCCGTACAAAGACTTCGGTCGTGTGTCGCGGACTTGCAGTCTCGGGGTACACCCCCACCGGCAGGCCCGCCCACCTCGGTCAGGCGATGCGCTCGTACTGCTCGTCCAGTTTTGTCGCCGCCTCGTTTAGCTGCTCGCGCTCGGCCGCGTCGAGCCCCCACTCGACGACCTCCTCGGCCCCGCCCGCGCCGAGTCGAACCGGAACACCGAGACCGACGGCTTCCTGGCCGTACTCCCCGTCCAGTGGGAGCGAACAGGGTAGCACCTCGCCGGTATCCTCGAGGATCGCCGAGACGACGTGTGCGACACCGCGGGCCGGGCCCCACTCGGTCGCGCCCTTTCGCTCGATAACGTTCATCGCACTCTCCTGTAAGGCCGCGAGTATCTCCTCGCGCTCGGTCGGAGAGAACTCGGGATCACGCCCGTCGACGCGCACCTTCGAGAACACCGGCACCTGGTCGTCGCCGTGTTCGCCGATGATGCTCGCCTCGACGTTCTGGACCGGCACGCCGAACCGCTCGGCGAGCACGTACCGGAACCGGGCCGAGTCGAGTCGGCCGCCGAACCCGATAACGTGCTCGCGCGGGCGGTCACCGGTCTCGTAGAGGTGCCGGTTCAGCAGGTCGACCGGGTTCGAGGTCGTCACCGTGACGAACCCCTCCGAGTGCTCGGCGAGGGAGGACCCGATATCCTCCATGATCGGGGCGTTGTCGTCGGCCAGGTCGAGTCGGCTGTCACCCGGACTCCGGGGGAGTCCGGCCGTGATGACGACCACGTCCGACCCGGCGGTGTCGGGGTACCCCCCTTGTCGGATGGTCGTGTTCGTGTCGTAGGCCACGCCGTGGTTCGTATCCGCGGCCTGGCCGACGGTTACGTCCTCCTGCTCGGGGATGTCGACGTAGACAATCTCGTCGGCGACGCCCGAGAGTGCGATACTGTATCCCGCCGCCGCGCCGACGGTGCCTGCCGCACCGACGACAGTAACTTTCGACATACGAGACTGTCTCCCTGGGCCGAGGTTAAACATATCGAAACGGCAAGGTTCGGGGCTCGACGACCCCGTGACCGGCGGGTTCGACCGGTCGGCTACC
>JAQCNM010000122.1 GCA_028275025.1 Halovenus sp. | reverse complement strand
TAACCAGTGTGAAAACGGAAAGAGAGCGTCCGCGACGAAAACTGTCGCGGACGCGAACCGCCCTGAATTGGTCCCCGCTGACGCTTCGGCCCTCCAGACGAAGCGTCGTGTAGGATAACTACTGCCGGACTCATAAACGCTACGGTCACATGCACCCCCCTCCGAGCACCCGATACCCTGCCCGCGTCTCGCAGCCGAGTAGCTCTCGGACACTCCTGTGCCCCGCCTTGCCCTCTGGTCACCCCCTCCACCCACCACTCGCGTGTCCACTCACCGTCGAGCACACCCGTGTTCGGCCCCGTGTCGACGCGTCTCGGCCCGGCATTTCGCAACGGTTAAACTGCCCCCAGACGTGTTCTAATTCACGGGCCGGTGGGGTAGCTTGGTATCCTTCGGCCTTCGGGTGGCCGTAACCGCGATTCGAATTCGCGCCGGCCCATTCTCCCACCGAACAACGAGGAGCGATAGTGACGCGTCTGTGAGGTGTGGAACATGCAGCCACAACGATTCGAACCCTCCCAGAGACAGCCCGCACAGGAGCGAAGCGACGAGCAGGAACCTCTGGTTCCGGTTCGAATCTGCGCCGGCCCATTCTCCCGCAGTTGTTTTGGATTCTCGAAGCGACCGAGATAGTCGACTGACATCCTCCCACGGCTAAGGCCGTGGGGTTCCCGACTACGGGCCGGGCGGTCCACGGCGGGAGGTTCCCCACTCGTTCGCGGTGGGGTTGTGGGCCGTGCCAGTACGGCCCCCGACCGAAAGAGCGGGCTTCATCTTCCCCCGCGAAGGGTGCGTATCCTTACCTCGGACTCGGCATCGCAACAAACGAACGACGACACAATCAACATTTCGCCGGCTGTCGGCTTCATCCCACGAGCAAACCCGTGGGCTTTCGCCTCGAAACTCTATAAAGAACCGACCAGTAACGATACGGGCGGGTGTGAGCCCGCCGACCGCGCTGACCAGTCACCGAAACGACCGGTAGGAGACTGTTCCGTCGGAACCGACAGTGGCTACCGTGGTCGCTCGCGCGAGCCGCCCGTGGTCGCGGACGTGGTGTTCCGGAACCAGCGGGAGTGACACCGGCCGGAACCCGTCGGCCCGCATCGCGCTGACACCCGGGTACCGTCCGACCGCCTCGCCGTTCGCGAAGACACGGAACTGACCGTCGTCACCGCGGGCGTAGCTGTACTGGAACGCCGACACCGACGGTCCGGGACAGGCGAGACCGCCGACGGAGTCGAGTGTCGCGACCGTCTCCCCGCCCACCCGGAGCACGAGCGGCGGGTCGTCGGTCGACCCGCTGTTCTCGAACCACTCCATCGCGCCGGTGGCCCCGACACAGGCGTAGCTGTCGTCCGAGAGCCTGATACGGTCCTCGACCGGAAAGAACTCGCGGCCCCCCGCCCGTTCACCCCGGAGCAGAAACGGGTCGGACAGAATCGGCTCGATCTCCGCCTCGAGACGCGGGTCGGTGACGAGAAGCGGAACCTGCCCCTCGTGGGCGGCGTTTGCGATCGCCGAGACGACCGTCAGCGGGTTGCCGTTCCTGAGTGGGACAACCGCCAGCGGGGCGTCGACACCGACAACCCCTGTCGACCCACCGCGTGCGATGCTCGCCCAGTTCTCCGCTTCGACTGTGAACCCGCGGTCTCGGAGCTCGTCGGTAACGACAGTAGCGCGACGCGAGGGTGCCGGTGACATTACTATGACTATGTGTCCCAACAGCATAAGCGACCGGCCCGCCGGTGTAGACCCCCGTCGCTCCGCCCGAGGCGGCTGGATTCACAACAGCAAAGTCCACTCCGACCGTCTCCCCTACAGGCACTCCTGCCCGGGTCACACAGATGACGGCTGACGTACCCGCGGACGTCGAGGCGGTACTCACACAGCTGTTCGGTGGGGCTAGCGACGCGTTCGAGCGTGGTGACGCGGAGACGGGTGTCGCGGCGGTCACCAGCGCGGCGTCGGTCGCCCGTCACAAGCTCCCCGCAGGGACACTCCGTGAGCGCCTCCTGCACGGCTGTGAGCGTGCCGAGCGGGCGGCCGTCGAGGGCGACCTGACCGTGGCCGCCGAGTACGCCGCCGCGATGGCGCGGCGACTCGCCGAGAGGACGTGAGTCGGCCCGGCCCGTCGCCGACCGTGTCCCACGACATCTCGGTGCGCCGACCGTCTTGTCGTACTGCATCGACTCCTCACACCCCGGACACGGCATGAACTTCACCGACTCGCCGTTCTGTTGCACATCCGTTGGGTTCGTCTCGGCGTTTCGTCCGGAGCGGCCACACAGATGGCTCAGGAGCCCCGACAGCATCGACCGACGCCGGCGCTGTCACCCGGTGGTCACGCCGCTGTCGGTCACGAGCACGACGAGTTCGCCCTGGCTCCGTGCCCGGCGTATCGACGCTCTCACCCGAGTCTGACCCCCAGACACTCCTCCAGGTCGGGGTCACGAAAGCGGTACCGCCGCGGTCGGCGCTCTACGGCGAACAGTCCGAGTTCGACGAGCAACCGCCTGCCGCTCTCGAGGGTGCCCCGACACAACGGGCCGTGGCTCGTGACGACCAGGTACGGCGGTGCGGTGACCGGACTGCCGTCGATCGTCTCGCCGAGCGCGTCACTCCCCGTCGCGAGCAGTCCCAGTATCGGCTCCAGCAACGCCCGGTCGGTCAGTTCCCGCCGGAGCGGCTCCCGGATGCGGCTCCCGTCGGTGACCGGCCACGTGTCGATACCCGTGACGACACGCTCACCGGCCTCGATGACCGCGGTGATCGTGTCGCGGTGGTCGCTCCGGAGTCGCCGTCGAACGGGTCTCACGTTCGACCCAACAGGCACGAGCCTACAAAAAAGCCGTGTCGCCCACCTCGGAGCCCGGACAATCAGTCCAGGCGTTCGCTGACGAGTTCCTCGAGATCCTCGCTGAGTTCGTCGACCGCGACCTCTTCGAGCACGGGTACGAAGAACCCCTCGACGAGCATATCGGTCGCGTCGTCCTCGTCGATGCCTCGAGATACCATGTACAGCAGGTCTTCGTCGTCGACCTGGCCGACAGTGGCCGAGTGGCTCGCCTCGGTGTCGTGGTTGTTGATTATCAGCTTCGGCGATGCGTCGGCCTCGCTCTCGTCCGACAGCATCAGGGTGTTCTCCCGCTGGTAGGAGCTCGTGCTCCAGGCGCTCTCACCGACGTCCTGTACACCCTCGTAGACCGACCGCGCCTCGTCGTCGAGCACACCCCGGGTCACGAGATCGGCCGTGGTGTGTTCCGCCTCGTGCCAGACGCGACTCCCGACGTCGAAGTGCTGGTCGTCGTGACCAAAGAAGGCCCCGACGATCTTCGACTCGCTGCCGTCACCCAGCAGCCGGGTCTCGACCGAGGTCTTTGTCAGCCGGGTGCCGATGTTGCCCTCGATCCAGTTTACCTGGCCGTAGCTACCCGCGTGACCACGCTTTACCTGGTAGTTGTAGGTTTCCTCCGAGAGGTTCTGGAGGGCACCGTACTGGATGTGTGCGTTCTCACCGGCAACCGCCTCGACGACACCGCTGTAGTAACGCTTCCCCTCGAGGGCTTTGCCGGTCGACTGCCGTTCGAGGATGGTCACGCTCGCGGAGTCTTCGGTGACGACCAGGGTGTAGTTGAACAGCGACCGGGAGTTCATCCGGGTTCGGATCTTCACGTCCTCGGCCGCGACACCCTCGGGTACGTAGACGACCGTCCCCGCGCTGAACAGCGCGGTCGACAGTGCCGTCAGGTAGTCCCGCTGGGGGTCGACGACCGTCCCGAACTGCTCCTCGACGAGGTCACCGTGTGTGTCTAAGGCCTCGGCCCAGCCGAGCACCTCGACACCCTCGGCGTCGACACGGTCTTTCTCCTGTGCGCGGTCGAGCGGGTCGACGAACCGGTCGAACTCGAGCGCGTCGAGGTTCGTCCAGTCACGACCGGGTGTCCGGATGACCTCGGGCATCTCGAGCCCATCGAGTGCGTCGAGTGCCTCGAGCCGGGTCTCAAGGAGCCACTCTGGCTCGCCGAGATCCGCACTGATCTGTCGCACCTGCTCTTCTGTCAGGTTCGCGTGTACCTGTGTGCTCATGCCCCAGTCACCCGAGACTACCTTCCATCTCGAGTTCGATGAGCCGGTTCAGCTCGACGGCGTACTCGATCGGGAGCTCCTCGGTGATCGGCTCGATGAAGCCGGCGACGATCATCTGCTTTGCGTCGTCGTCGTCGAGACCACGGGACTGCAGGTAGAACACGTCCTCGTCGCCGATCTTGCCGACGGTGGCCTCGTGGGCGACGTCGACCTGGCTCTCCTGAATCTCCATGTACGGCATGGTGTCCGACGTGGAGTCGTTGTCGAACATCAGCGCGTCACACTCGACTGCGGTAGAGGAGTTCTCCGCACCGTCGGCGATGTGCACCAGACCGCGGTAGTTGGTGCGGCCGCCGTCCTTGCTGATGGACTTCGACTCGATGGTCGACTTGGTGTCTGGCGCGTTGTGGTAGACCTTCGCGCCGGTGTCGATGTCCTGACCCTCGCCGGCAAAGGCGATGGTGATGTGATTGTCGGTCGCGCCGGGACCCTTCAGCACCGTCGAGGGGTAGAGCATCGTCGCCTTCGACCCCATCGACCCGGAGACCCACTCCATCGTGCCGTCGGCCTCACAGATCGCGCGCTTGGTGTTGAGGTTGTACGTGTTTCGCGACCAGTTCTGCACCGTCGAGTACTGGACGTGTGCGTTCTCACCGACGAACACCTCGACACCCCCGGAGTGGAGGTTGAACTCGGAGTACTTCGGCGCCGAGCAGCCCTCGATGTAGTGAACCTCGGCGTTGTCCTCTGCGATGATGAGCGTGTGCTCGAACTGACCCATCCCCTCGCTGTTCATCCGGAAGTACGCCTGCACCGGCATCTCGACGGTGGTGTCTTCGGGCACGTAGACAAAGGAACCGCCCGACCAGATAGCGCCGTGCAGTGCGGCGAACTTGTTGTCCGACGGCGGGACACAGGAGGTCATAAAGTGCTCGCGCAGGACGTCGGGGTGTTCCTGGACCGCCCGATCCATGTCCATGAACACGACACCCTTGTCCTCCCACTGCTCTTTCATGTTCTGGTAGACGATCTCGGACTCGTACTGTGCACCGACGCCCGAGAGCGCCTGCTTCTCCGCCTCGGGGATACCGAGCTTGTCGAACGTGTCCTGAATCTCGTCGGGGAGGTCCTCCCAGTTGTCGGCCCCGCCGCGGGCCTCGATGTCCGGGCGGATGTACGGGACGATCTCGTCGACGTCGACCTCCGAGAGGTCCGGCTGGCCGGGCCAGTCGGTCGGCATCGGCATCTCCTGGAACAGCCGCAGTGCGCGGAGACGCCGCTCCAGCATCCACTCGGGCTCGTTCTTGTCCTCCGAGATGACCCGGATGGTCTCCTCGGTCAGACCCTTCTCGGTCTGGAACGCAGAGGACTCCTCTTTTTTGAACTCGAACCGTGCTTCCGTGTCGGTCTCCTGAATCTCTTCTGAACTCATGTTAGGCTGCCTCGTACACTTCCTCGCGAACCCAGTCGTAACCCTCGTCTTCGAGCTGTTCGGCCAGGTCCGCATCGCCGCTCTTTGCTATCTCTCCGTCCAGCATCACGTGGACGTGGTCGGGCTCGACGTAGTCGAGGATGCGCTGGTAGTGGGTTATCTGCAGGATACCTGCGCCCTCCTCGTCGCGCAGCGCGTTGATGCCGTCAGAGACATCCTGTAGTCGGTCGATGTCCAGCCCGGAGTCGATCTCGTCGAGCACTGCGATCTCGGGCTCCAGAATGGCCGCCTGGAGCACCTCGTTCTGTTTCTTTTCCCCACCCGAGAACCCGACGTTCAGGTACCGGCTTGCAAAGGACTCGTCCATGTCGAGCAGCTCCATCTTCTCCTGGAGGATCTGCTGGAACTCCGCGACACCGATCTCACCCTCGTCGGCCGGCCCCTCCATCGGGGAGCTCTCGTAGCCTTCCGCCTCCTCCTCGTCCTCGGCTTCGGCTTCGGCTTCCTCCTCCTCGAAGAGCTCCTCGCGCTCCTCGAGTTTCGTGTTCAGCGCCGTTCGGAGGAAGTTCACCATCGTCACCCCCTCGATCTCCACGGGGTACTGGAACCCGAGAAAGATACCCAGCGCGGCCCGCTCGTTTGGCTCCAAGTCCAGCAGGTCCCACTCCTGCATGTCCTCCGGGATCTCCTCGCCGAACTCGTTACCGTCGAGACGGAGCGTGACACTCCCGCCGGTCACGTCGTAGGCTGGGTGCCCTGCGATGACCTTTCCGAGCGTCGACTTGCCGCTCCCGTTCGGGCCCATCAGGGCGTGTATCTCTCCGCTGTCGACTGTGAGGTCGACACCGCGGAGGATTGTTTCGCCGCCCTCCTCTCCGACGTCGGCCTGTAGGTTCTCGATTTCGAGTGTAGCCATATGGTCTTGTATCAACCGTACGAACGGGAGAGACAGGCATAATACTTTCGTATTTCTACCCTCTCACTTTTCGAAACACAAAAATTGGTTCGTTTGCGAGAAATCCAGAGCCGTTTCTCTCGGCCGCTCCGGCCCGACTGCCTACCGTGATCGGAGTTGACCGTCATACGCTCTCACCAGCCGTGTCAGGCCTTCTGCGGCCTGTCGACAGGTTCGGGTGGGGCCGTGTCGGCGTTGCGTTCGAGCACACCACGCTGGTGGTCGGGCAGGGTCCGTTCCTCGAACAACTCGAAACCAGCACGGTAGCGCTCGGCCCGCGCTCCACCGGGTTCGTAGCGGAGTAACAGCTCCGCCATCCCCGTCTCCGCGCCGGTCCAGACGAACCCGGCGCGGTAGCAGGCCTCGTAGGCGATAGGGTTGTTGACCGCGACGGCGACGGCGTCGAACCGCCCGCCGAGTCGGTCGGCGGTGAACCGGAGCAGCCGTGGACCGACCCCCTCGCCACGGCGGTCCTCACGGACCGTCACGTACCTGATTCGGGCCCCCCGGTCCGCGCCACGGTCCGGGCTGAACGACGTCGCTCCGACCAGTGCACCCCGGTCGTCGACCTGCTCCCCTCGTTCCGTGGGGTCGCACACGACTGCTTTGCCGGTGTCTGACATCACGAACTTGCCCGCGTACGCGAACCGCTCGTGGTCGAGTCGGAGTGTGGGGGCGTCCGGCGGGTGACCGAGCAGGTCGTACTCCACAGTCGACACAGGACCCGCCTGTATCTCAACTTGACGGCCCGCGGCGGCCCGACACGGTGACCGGTCGCCCGTGTCTGTGGGCTCACCGCACGAGATACGGCTCCTCCCCGGGGAGAAACCGACCGAGGTCGGACTGCTCGCGGTAGTTCTCCTCCTCGAGACCCCGGAGTGTGTCGACCAGTCGCCCGGCGTCGTCGCCCGTCCACCCGGTGGGGTCGGCAACGGGAACGACGAGCCAACCCGCCCCACTGAGTGTCTTGGCGTGCAGGCTCTCCGGGCTCTGGTCGGTCGCGCGTGCCGTACAGGTTTCCAAGACGTGTCGCGTGGCCCGTGGCCCCACCGGGAGCAGGACGTGGGCCGTTATCGCCCGGAGTTCGGCGTCGAAGTACGGCTCCATCCGAGCGTACAACTGGTCCCTGTCGGCGGTGTCCGTGTCGACCGCATCGGGCGGACACATCGACAGGTACGAGAGAAAGGTCCCGGGGCAGTCCGTGACGGTCCCGGGGTCGACCGTCTCGACCAGGCCCCCGTCGGCGAGCGCACCGACGAACCGTTTGGACCACGGCCGGCCGGTAAACGGGATACCCGTTTCCGTGCCGCCGTGGACTGCGGGGTTGTCACCAACTACGTGAAAGCGGGCGTTCACGTCGCCGTAGCCCGGAACGAACCGCTCACACGGTGGGTCGAGACCGAACGGGTTCCGCTCGCGGTGCGTGACGTACTCCACAAACCTGGGCTCGGCCGCAGACCACTCACCGCTTTCGGTTCGTCCTGTCGGGTCACGGCGAGCGGTAGATTTTCTGGAGCCGAGACTGTACAAGTGGTCATGCAGCTCGATCCAGAACAGACCGCAGTCGTCGTCGTCGACATGCAGAACGGGTTCTGTCACCCCGACGGGAGTCTCTACGCGCCGGGGAGCGAGGCAGCGATCGAACCGTGTGCGCGACTCGTCGACAGCGCCCGCGACGCGGGTGCATCTGTTGTCTTTACCCGTGACGTCCACCCGCCCGAGCAGTTCGACGGGAACCACTACTACGACGAGTTCGACCGCTGGGGTGAACACGTCGTCGAGGGTACCTGGGAGACAGAGCTGGTCGAGGGTCTGTCACCCCGGGAGGAGGACCTGGTCGTGGTCAAACACACGTACGACGCGTTCCACCAGACCGAACTCGAGGGGTGGCTGGACGCTCACGGTGTGACAGAGCTCGTCTTCTGTGGGACGCTCGCGAACGTCTGCGTGTTGCACACGGCGGGTAGTGCTGGCTTGCGTGACTACCGACCGGTGCTCGCCGAGGACGCTATCGGCTACATCGAGGAAGACGACCGGGAGTACGCCCTGGAGCACGCGGGCTGGCTGTTCGGCGAGGTGGCACCACTCGCGGAACTCGGGTTCGAGTGAGCACGGGCTCAGACGAGTGTATCGGCGGTCCGGTCGGCCCACTCGACGGCGTACTCGGGGCCGTGCTGGCGGTAGACCTCCGCGTCGAGTGCCGCGAACGGTGCCGGGAGTTCACCGGCGTGTTTGACTGCGCTACAGGCCAGCTCCGCGGCGTCGCCTACGCCGAGTTTACCGCGGGCGAGCGCCCCCGGTATGCTCTCGAGTCGGTCCGCCAGCTGTTCGCCGGCGTCGAGCCAGGCGTCGAACAGCGGCCCGTCCCAGTCGGCGAACGTGTCGCGGGTGTGTAGACCGAGATACGCCTCGTAGCAGGCGGCCGCGACCTGGTAGGTCTCGACCGGGTCCAGTGGGTCCCGCAGGGCCGCCGCAAACGCCGGGTACTCCCCGGCAAAGAAACCGAGAAACTGCTCGGGCTCGCCCAGGCCGACCTGGACCAGCGCCTCGGCGACCAGAAACGACGCAAACGGCTCGGGCGACCCGTCGAGGCGTGGCTTGCAGAGGACGACCGGCGGGTCGGTCTGTCGGGTCCAGGTCACACTCCCGTCACCGGGCAGCCCGATCGTCAGGCCGTGGCTCGCGTAGCGGGCGAGCACGTCCGGTCTGTCCGGTGGGAGCCAGTCCTCGGGGTAGCCGACCGGGTCGAGCGCGTCGACCACCAGCCCGAGGTCCTCGGCCCGGCCGGCCGGGACCGTCTCGAAATCCTGTGCGGTGTCCAGTACGAGCGCCTCGGGAGCGTGTGTCTCCCGGACCGCGGCAACGGGCTCGGAGAGTGAGCGTTCGGTGAACATCAGGCGAACACGAGGTTGACACACACCGCGACACTCAACACCGACACGACCAGCGTCGTGAGACCGACTTCTGTGGGGGAACTCATACCAGACATTCGGCCGCAGAACGCAAAAACCCACAGCTTTCGGGCTACCGGTCCGGGAGTCCGGTCTCGCGGTCGGGCCCGGGGTACGGCTCGTCGTGGCGGTGTTCGTAGAGACTCGCAGGGTCGAACAGACGTGCAAAGGCGTCGGGTGTGTGGACGCTGAGCGAGACGTACGGCTGCATCGAGCGGTTGGTCTGGGTGCTCGCGAGGTCGGGGTCGAAGGTAAGCAGGTGTGCTGCGTTGCCGCGGTACGCAGACCCCAGTCCCGGGTGGTCCTCCGGGGGGTGTGAGACGGCGACGCGCTCGCGCTCGACGACTGTTCGCCAGTCCGTGGCCACCTCCTCGTCGGCCAGCGTCGTGATGACCGCCGTTGTGTCGTCGAGCAACGGGTCACTCGCCACCAACCCCATCCAGGAGTGTCGGCGAATCTGTGACAGTGCCGTTCGCGCTGCCCCGCCGACCAGCAGGTCGGCCGCGAGCACGTCGGCGTCGGCGACGACCCGCGTCGGGTCTGTGGGGTCGTCACTCATCGGTACGCCGGGCGGTGAGTGTCTCCCGAACCGCCGCCACGGTCACGGTGCTGTCTTCTGTGCGCTCGAACAGCGTCTTCCAGTCCATACTGAACAAACGGGAGCGCCGGAGAAAAACCCCCGGAGCCGTTACCCGTCACACGCCCGTCTGACGGACGTTTAATCACCTCGCTACCGGCTTGCCCGACGGGCGCGTCGGTGTGGCCCCACCCCACGGAATCTCATCCTCACCCTCTCCCAACAGGGCGCGCCCGACGAACTCTCTCTCTTTGCTTTTCCCGGGCGTCCCGCATGGGAAGATACTTCCGCGACGACACCCCATATCGTAGATATGACCGAGTACACGGTGACCGGTCGCTGGCAGACCCCCAGCGGGTGGCAGACCTTCGAGACGGGACAGACCGCAGAAAACGAGAACGTGGCCGTCGAGCACGTCTACGCCGAGTTCGGGTCGCGACACGGGCTCAACCGCACACAGATCGAGATAGACGAGGTGGGAGAATGAGTCTCGGTGGCGGTGGCGGTGGCGGTGGCGGTCAGATGCAGGAGATGGCCGCACAGCTCGAGGAACTGGAACAGACCCGCGAGGCACTCGAGGCCGAGGTCCAGGGTCTCCAGGGAGAGAAACGCGACATCGACGACGCGGTCGAGGCGCTCGAGGAACTCGAGAGCGGTTCGACGGTGCAGGTCCCGCTCGGCGGTGGCGCGTACGTCCGTGCCGAGGTCCAGGATATCGACGAGATCACCATCACGCTCGGCTCTGACTACGCGGCAGAGCGCGACAGCGACGGGGCGATAGAGACACTCGAATCCAAGCGCGACACGCTCGACGACCGTATCGAGGAGCTGCGCTCGGACATCGCGGAGCTCGAGAGCGAGTCCGACGAACTCGAACAGCGCATGGAGCAGGCCCGTGCACAGCAGATGCAGCAGCTTCAGCAAGGCGAGTAGTTTCCGATGTTCGACGGGCTCAAGGACAAACTCAGTACCTTCACAGAGGACACCCAGGAGGACGTCGACGACGAGGCGGTTTCGGAGGCGGCGGAGACACCGGCCGACGACACCGAACCGGCAGAGGATTCGTCGGTAGAGACATCCCCGGATCGGACGACCCCCGAACCCGAGGAGACACCGGACTCGACTGGAAGCACACCCGACCAGACAGCGCCCGGACAGCAGGCCGGAGAAACTGCCGTCCAGCACGACGACACGGCCGGCGGGGGCACGGCAACCGTAGAGCAGACCCCCGAGCCGGTGTCCGACGAGCAGGCAGACGAGAGACCGGTGTCCGACGAGCAGGTAGACGAGAGACCGGTGTCCGACGAGACAGGAAACAACGGGCACAGCCTGACCCAGCGGGCCAAGCTGTTTGCAACCGGGAAGACCATCATCGACGAGGACGACCTCGAAACCCACCTGGAAGAGCTCGAGTTCGCACTGCTCGGTAGCGATGTCGAGTACGAGGTGACACAGGAGATCCTCGACGGTGTGGAGGCGAACCTGCTGGGCGAGACCCGGGGTCGTCTAGAGAGCACTGGCAACATCGTCAGGGACGCTCTCCGGGAGGCGCTGTACGACGTCATCAGTGTCGGCCAGTTCGACTTCGACGCTCGTATCGCCGAGGCCGACAAGCCGGTCGTTCTCGTGTTCACCGGGGTCAACGGCGTCGGCAAGACGACCACCATCGCCAAACTCGCCCGTTACTTCGAGCGGCGCGGTCTCTCGACCGTGCTGGCGAACGGTGACACCTACCGGGCCGGAGCAAACGAACAGCTCGGGCAGCACGCCCGCAACCTCGACAAGAAGCTCATCTCCCACGAGCAGGGGTCGGACCCCGCAGCGGTTCTCTACGACGCTGTCGAGTACGCCGAGGCGAACAACGTCGATGTCGTGCTCGGTGACACCGCCGGTCGGCTCCACACCAGCGACGGGCTGATGGACCAGCTCTCGAAGATCGACCGCGTTATCGACCCCGACATGACGATGTTCGTCGACGAGGCGGTTGCCGGGCAGGACGCCGTCAACCGTGCCCGCGAGTTCGACGACGCCGCGACCGTCGACGGGGCTGTGCTCACGAAGGCCGACGCCGACAGCCAGGGCGGTGCCGCTATCTCTGTTGCACACGTCACCGGCAAACCGATTCTCTTCTTGGGGACCGGTCAGGAGTACGACGACCTCGAGCCGTTCGACCCGGAGCGGGTCGTCGACTCGCTGCTCGGTGAGTGACACCGGCCTCGACACACCGTCTCACAGGCCGACCGGCGGGGGGTCTGCTCGGTTGTGCAGTCACGGGGAGCTACTCCGCCGACTGCGGCTCCGGAGTCCGAAACGTACTTTACGTTTAGCTGGCTACACCCCATT
>JAQCNM010000102.1 GCA_028275025.1 Halovenus sp. | reverse complement strand
GTCTCCTCGCGTTTCTCGCCGAGCACCACGTGTGCCTGCCCGGTCCCCTCCCGGAGGTACTGTCTGAGCATCGCCATCATCGGGGTGAGTCCCGTTCCCGACGCGAGAAAGGCGACATCCCGGTCCGGGTCGGCGAGTTTGAGATTCCCTTCGATCGGACCGATTGTCACGGTGTCGCCGGGTCGCTTCTGGTGTATGTACGACGACGCCAGTCCGTCGTCGTAGCGTTTGACCGTGAGCGCGAGTTCGTCACTCCCCGGGAGATTCGTCGGCGTGTACGGACGGACGACCCGCTCGTCGCCCGAGTTGAACCGGATTGTGGTGTGCTGTCCCGGTTCGTAGTCGAACTCGTGGTCCGGCACCCGCAGCCGGAAACCGCGCACCCGTGGTGTCATCTGATACGTGTCGACGACCGTTGCTTCGTGTGTCATTGTGGATTGAGGTTGCTCGTCGTTGGTTTTCGTACTACACAACTCCGAACAGGGGGAGGTCCGCGAGTCACCGCGGCCAAGCCTGTCTATTACACTCACCGTACGGGGCGACCGAATATAAGCAACGCGACGGAGTGTGTGGCGGTCACGCGCCGGGAGACGGGCGTTCTGGCCCTGCCCAGGTCACCCTCGTGGGCCGGCCAGACGACCCACAGACCCGCGCCGACGGCCTGCCCGGCCTGCAGGTGACCGACCCGACGGCCCACCGGACGGGCTACCGCCGGGTAGCCTGGCCTGCACCGCGCCGGGCACCGCGTGTCAACTCGCGGGCCCTCTGTTCGAGTCGCCCGGCCACTGTCTCGGTCGCCTCGTCGCCCTCGTGACCCTCGGCGACGATGTCGACGAGGGCGGAGCCGACGATAACGCCGTCGGCTCCCGCGGAGACGATCCGCTCTGCGTGGTCACCGGTCTTGATACCGAACCCGACAGCCCTCGGCACCTCCCAGTCGTCGATGCGGGCGAGTGACCGCTCGGTGTGGTCCGACACCTCGTTGCGGGCGCCGGTTGTTCCGAGGCGGGCCTGGACGTAGACGTAGCCGGAGACGAGTTCGCGCATCCGCTCGAGGCGCTCACCCTCGGTCGTCGGCGCGACGATGAACACGAGATCGAGCCCGAACGTGTCACAGGCCGCCCGTAGCGGACCGGCCTCCTCGGCGGGCAGGTCCGGGATAACGAACCCGTCGATACCGGCCGCCGCGGCCCGCTCGACAAACGGGCGTGGCCCGTCTTCCTCGCCGTACTGGTAGACGAGGTTGTAGTATGTCATACAGACGAGTGGCACAGTCACGTCTAGCTCCGCGACGAACTCGAAGTACCGGTCGGGGGTCATCCCCCCGTCGAGCGCACGGGCGATGGCCGACTGTATGGTCGACCCCTCGGCGATGGGCTCGGAAAACGGCAGCCCCAGTTCGACGACGTCGGCCCCACCGTCGACGACCGCCTCGACGTACCGCAGTGACTGCTCGTAGCTCGGATCACCAACCGCGAGATACGGAACAAAGGCCGGCTCGTCGAACGCCGCGGCGAGACTCATCGGCCACCACCTGCGCCGCCGACCTCGCGGAACAGCTCCATCGTCGGGCCGACGTCGATGTCGCGCTTCCGGGTCGCCTCGATAACGGTTTCGAGGTCCTTGTCGCCCCGGCCGGAGACGTTCACGACGACCATCTCGCCGAGTTCGTCGTGATGCTGTTCGAGATAGCCAAAGGCGTGGGCGGTCTCCAGTGCGGGAATAACCCCCTCCTCGCGGGCGAGACGGTGAAACGCCGCCAGCGCCGCGTCGTCGTCGACGTTGACCGCGTCGACACGGTCCCGGTCGACCATCGCCGCCAACTCCGGGCCGACACCGGCGTAGTCCAGCCCCGCCGACACCGAGTGTGACTCCAGTATCTGCCCGTCCCCGTCCTGGAGGACCTTCGTGCGTGCCCCGTGGAGCACCCCCTCGTCACCGGTCGAGAGGGTGGCCGAGTTGGGCGCGACACCGGCTGCCTCGTCGACCGACAGCGACGAGCCACCGGCCTCCACGGCGTACAGGTCGACAGGGTCGTCCCGGAACTGCTGGAACGTTCCCATCGTGTTGGAGCCGCCGCCGGCACAGGCCAGCACGGCATCCGGGAGTCGACCGGCCTCCGCCTGAATCTGCTCGCGGGCCTCCTCCGAGATGACCGACTGGAACTCCCGGACCATCGACGGAAACGGGTGCGGGCCGACGATACTCCCGATGACGTAGTGGGTGTTCTCGACGGTGCCGGCCCAGTCCCGCATCGTCTCGCTGATCGCCTCCTTCAGTGTCCCTCGGCCGGTCGTCACCGGTGTGACCGTCGCCCCGTTCGTCCGCATCCGGAACACGTTGGGCCGTTGGCGTGCGATATCGGTCTCACCCATGTATATCTCGCAGGGCATATCCAGGTGTGAGGCGGCCATCGCCGTCGCGGTGCCGTGTTGCCCTGCCCCCGTCTCGGCGATGATGCGTTTCTTTCCCATGTACTTCGCCAGCAACACCTGTCCGAGTGCGTTGTTGAGCTTGTGTGCGCCGCCGTGCAGGAGGTCCTCGCGCTTGAGATACACCTCGGTGTCGTACCGCGCCGAGAGCTGGTCTGCCCGCGCGAGCGGTGTCGGCCGCCCGCCAAAGTCCACCAGCCGCTGTCGGAACTCGTCGCGAAAACCGTCCTCGTTTGCGAGCACGTAGCGCTCGTATGCGTCGGCGAGCTCCTCGATGGCCGGCATCAGTGCCTCCGGCACGTACTGGCCGCCGTACCCGTCGAACTGTCCGTCGGTGCTCATCGGCCTCCCTCCGTCTCGACCAGCCGACGGGTGTTCTCGCGGCTGTTCCCGTTCATTATCGCCGACCCCACGAGCAGGCCGTCGGCGCCCGCCTGCCGCATCCGGCTGACCTCCGCCGGTGTCTCGATACCGCTCTCGGCGAGGAGTGTCACGTCGTCCGGCACGGCCGGTGCGACGGACTCGAACGTGCCGAGGTCGACCGCCAGCCGTGTCAGGTCGCGGTTGTTCACCCCGACGATGTCGGCCCCGGCGGCCAGTGCGGCCTCGAGCTCTGTCCGGCCGTGTACCTCGACGAGCGGTTGCATCCCCCGGTCGCGGGCGGCCGTCACCAGCCCCGGCAGGTCGTCGACGAACCGGGCGATCAACAACACCACGTCGGCCGCAACTGTGTCGAGCTGTGACTCCGACAGCAGGAAATCCTTGCGCAGGA
>JAQCNM010000085.1 GCA_028275025.1 Halovenus sp. | reverse complement strand
ATGCTCGACACCGCCGTCTGGGACGCCGGCTACGAGGGCCGCGGTGAGGGGTTGCTCGAGGTGTATCACTCGGTCGAAATCGAGCCAGGGGCACGTATCGCACAGCTGGTGCTCGCACGTGCCGCCCACGAGGGGAGCTACCAGGGAAGCTACCAGGGCGAGAATCTCGACGACCACTGACACGGCCTCACCGTGGAAGCTGACGACGATACGTCAAATCTGAGTGATGCGTAGGAACAGATGTTTATTTACGGCCGTATTTAAACAGCATGCCGCGTTGGTGACCGGACCGGACCGTGCCTCTGACATACACTCGGGTGCGTGTCACCGACCGGCGTTTTACCCTCACCAACCCACGAGCAGTTACGCAGAAACCGTTACTCTTGGAGCAGCAGGTGGGCCGGCGCGGAGATGAGCATCTTCTCGACATCGCCGTCAGTGATGCGGACTTTGTACGCCTGGCCCTGTGAGCCGACGACAGTGCCGGTCTGACCGTTGAACCGGGGGTGGTACCGTCCTTCCTCGACACTCGGGTCGATGTTGAGGTGGACAGTGTCGCCCTCGTCGAACTGCTGAACGGAGCGCTGTGGTGGTGAGGTTCCGCCCTCGCGAGCGTCGTTCTGAAGTTTGTGCCGGGTTCCCTGTTTCGGTCCGTTCGAGTTTGGCATTCGTAGCATGTGATTGTCGGTTCATCGTAATAAACCGTGCGTTCCCCGGTCGAGAGGGTCCGATGGGTTTATTCCACCGGACCGAAAACCGTAGATTGCGTGCGGGCTCGTAGATCAGCGGTAGATCATCCCCCTGGCACGGGGAAGGCCCCGGGTTCAAATCCCGGCGAGTCCACTGTTTCTACCCGGAGTGGTGACCGCAACTGCCGCGACCACACCGGAGGTACCAGTGTGACGAAAGGGGTGTGCGCACCCGAGACGGCACCGCCGACGGTCGGGTGGTGTCAGGGGTCGACTGCCCGCCAGTCCGACTCGATGAGTCCGTACTGGTGGAGATCACGGTACGTCCCGTCGTGGAAGACGTGCTCTCTGAGTCGCCCCTCGTGTTCGAATCCGAGTGTCTCTGCCAGTTCTCGTGAGGCACGGTTCGAGTCGAACACTCGGGCGGTGAGTCGGTTGACCGGCAGATGGTCGAACCCGTAGCCAATCACCAATCGACAGGCCTCGGTCGCGAACCCCCGTCGTTGGGCGTCGGGCGCGACGTAGCAGGTGAGTTCGGCGTTTCCCCAGTCCCGGTCGATGTCGACGAGTCGGACCCGTCCGACCGGTCTGTCGTCGTGACAGATCAGAAACGCCTCGCCGCCGTTCTGTTTCTCGAACCGGCGCTCAATCTCCGCCTCGCTCCGGGGGCCCGGCGCACCGAACCCTCGCCACAGCGCCGGGTTGTTGAGCATCTCGTGTAGAAACGCGATATCCTCGTGCTCGACGGTCCGGAGTGTCACCGCATCGCCACGCAGGTACACCGCACCCGGCATAAACGGATGTTTGCGGCGGCAGATAAAAGCGGTTCGGGTAGTGTGACCCGGCAACGCTCAGTATCCCGTGGGTTTGGACACGGTCACTCATCAGGCGACGCCGAAGTGGGTCGGTCTCGCGGTTTGGCATCGCGTGGTCGACCAGCACCACCCGGGCAGCGTCGTCGAACGCGCCACGGTCGGTCGGGCGGTCACCGGCGGCCACGGCCGTCCGACCGGTTGCACTCACCAGGACACCCCGTCTTGCGGGTTCGACGGCGGCGTCGAGAGTCACCTCGTCGACGTCCCGGTCGTCTGTATGTGTGCTCGTTTGGAGTGTAAGCGACACGACCGTGTCGGTGACAGGGGTAAAAAAGGTTTCACACGGCGAGACAGTCCGTCGACGATTTATGTACGGTCGGGAAATGCCCAGCTATGGCTGCGATTTCGGTCGACGAACTGACAAAGGAGTACGGCACGGTAACGGCACTCGACCGGGTGTCACTCACCGTCGAGGAGGGGGAGATATTCGGGTTTCTCGGCCCGAACGGGGCGGGCAAGTCGACGTTTATCAACATGTTGCTCGATTTCGTCCGACCGACAGAGGGAACGGCCCGGATATTCGGGTACGACTGTCAGGAGGAGGGTGTTGACGCCCGCGGGCGTCTCGGGGTGATACCGGAGGGGTACTCTGTGTTCGACCGTCTCACCGGGCGCAAACACGTCGAGTACGCCATCCGGTCGAAAGACGCCGACGCAGACCCCGTCGAACTGCTCGACCGGGTCGGACTCCGCGAGGCGGCCGACCGAAAGGCGAGTGAGTACTCGACGGGGATGAAACAGCGGATGGTGCTGGCGATGGCACTGGCGGGAGAGCCCGACCTGTTGTTGCTCGACGAACCGACAACCGGGCTCGACCCGAACGGGGCGGCGAAGATGCGGCGGTTGCTTCGCAACGAGAACGAGCGCGGTGCGACGATCTTCTTTTCGAGTCATATCCTCGAACAGGTGGAGGCTGTCTGTGACCGGGTCGGCATCCTCCAGCGGGGGGAACTCGTCGCTGTCGACACCATCGAAGGGCTGCGCGAGTCGATGGGTGGCGGCACCAAACTGGCTATCACGCCCGACGAACTCACGAACGGTGCCGTCCAGTCTGTCAGGACTGTCGAAGGTGTCGACGACGTGCAGGTACTCGACGGTCCGACGCTCGAGGTGACCTGCGCCAACGACGTCAAGATGGACGTGTTGCTCGAACTGTACAACGCCGGCGTCGAGATTGTCAACCTCCGCACCGAGGAGGCGTCGCTCGAGGACATGTTCGTCGCGTACACGAGAGGGAGCCAGGCATGACCTGGCGGGTCGTTACACGCAGGGACATAGCCGAGACGGTACGTCCGCGGTCGGTGAAGCTCCTGCTTGCCCTGCCGGCGCTCGTTATCCTCGGAGGGGCGTACCTGTACCCCGTGCTCGGGTCGGAGCCGTACACCACCGCCCGGTTTGCAGGGTTCATCAGCGGATGGCTCCCGACGGTGGTGGCACTGGCTGGTATCCTGCTCGGGTACAACGCGGTGGTCGGCAAGCGCGAGTCCGGGGCGATACGGCTCGCGCTGTCACTGCCAAACTCCCGGTTGGACGTGGCCTTTGGCGCGTTCGCCAGCCGTGCCGGTCTGCTCTGTGGGGTGATAGCCGGCTCGCTGGCCGCCGGGTTCGTGCTCGTGGTCTACCCGTTCGGGAGTGTCGCGGTCGTTCGGTTTCTCGGGTTCGCCGTGGCGACAGTCACACTCGGCGCACTCTGGGTCGGTCTCGGCCTCGCCACGTCGCTCGTGGCCGCGACCAAGCGTACGGCGTTTATTCTCGCGTTCGGCCTGTTTGGCCTGTTCAGGCTCGCCTGGGGGCCGCTGAGCCGGGCCCTGGAGGTCGGGCTGGCCGAGAGTGGACTCACCGGCGAGGAACCGGTCGCGGCGGCGGCGCTGCGGGCGGTCGAACCCGGCAGGGTGTTCGAGCGGGTCGTCGACGCGTTCGTCGACCCGAGTGCGAGTGTCGACAACGTCTGGTATCTCAACGAGTGGCTGGCGCTTTGCCTGTTTGTGGTCTGGCTGGTCGTGCCGCTGGGGCTCGCCACCTCCCGCTTCATCGGGAGTGATCTCTCATGACCTGGCGCGATATCGCGTACAAGAACGTAAACGACGCGAGTCGGTCACGGACGCTGTGGCTGTTGACCGGGCTGATGGCGATTGTGTTTGTCGGCTACGCCGCCGGGCACGGCCGGGTCGGCGACGAGTCGTTTACTGCGTTTGCCGAGGGACTGGTGAGTCTGGCCGTTCTGGTGTTGCCCTTGCTCGGTATCTTCCTCGGCTACCGCTCCGTCGTCGACGACCGTATCGACGGGAGCATCCGGCTCGCGCTCTCCATGCCACACTCCCGGCGGGACCTCCTCGCGGGGACGTTCGCCGGGCGGAGTGTCGTGTTGCTCGTCCCGGCGCTGGTGACACTCGTCGTCGCCGGAATCACCGGGGCCGTTCTCTACGGGACCGACGGCGTCGTGGGGTTTCTGTGGCTGCTCGTCGTCACGGCGCTGTACGGGCTCGCGTTTGTCGCCATCGGTGTCGCGCTGTCTGCGTCGACAACCACAGAGCGCCGGATAACCTACGGAGCGACCGGGGGCTATCTGTTGCTCGTGTCTCTCTGGGGCGGACTGGTCTCGTTCGGTATGAGTGTTCTCCACCGGTTCGACGGGAGCGTGGACTCGCCGGACTGGGTCCAACTGATCGAACTGGCACAGCCGAGAGAGGCCTACCTCCGCCTGCTCCGTCTCGGACTCGACATCGACGTCGCGAGTGACTACGTCGGTTCGGGCACCCCTGTCTACATCGACTGGTGGACCGGTCTCGTGTTGCTCGCCCTCTGGGTGGTGGTACCGCTGGCACTCGGCTACCGGCGGTTCACCGGCGGTGACCTCTGACGGCCGCGGCTCGGTGGCTTATATACATTCAAGAGGAATACCCGCGTCTTCAGGCGCGGGAGGATGTCAACCGGCCGTCGTCATCTCTCTCCGCTCACTACCGACACACCGGTCGGCTCCTCGACGAGTGCCCCGGCCTCCCCGGCACAGTGCTCGGCCCCGCGCCCCTCGAACGGCGGTCTCGCCGCCGATGGCCGGGTCGTGCCCAGCCAGACTGCGCAGTCGGTACTGCTCGCGCTCGGTGATGTCGGGTGGTGACTGCATCACTGGAGACGATACACCCATCGACCGTATCCACCAGTTTTGCTCTCACGAACCGCCGAACAGGCGCGTGTCTGCCCTCCCGGTCGAGCCCGGAGGTCGAACCAAACACACGTCCAGAACGGAGAACCCTCGGACGCGGTGGGTGACTGCGGCCCGACGACACTCAGACGGACCGGTGGCGTCGGTGTGACGTCACCCCCCCACACCGAGACGGGTTCCTTATATTCGTTATATCGGTGTCGAGACCCCACAATCGTATGTATTTTCTAGCCAGTACTGGACAGATTAAGCCGAAGGTTTAATACGTGGAGCCACACACCCGAGAGCGTAGAACACGAGGACAAATGTAGTCCAGAGCGCGACGAAAGTAGACGGTTCGAAACCAAAACTCAAAAAATACAAACATGCAAGCAACAATACTACTTCAACAGACAGTTCCGGTAGAAACGTTCGAGGCCGCAATCAACAGCTCGTGGATACTCACGGTATCGTTTCTGATCTTCTTTATGCACGCCGGCTTTGCGATGCTGGAGTCGGGGCAGGTGCGGTCGAAGAACGTAGCGAACCAGCTAACAAAGAACCTCCTGACCTGGAGTGTCGGGGTCGTGGTGTTCTTTCTCGTCGGAATCGGTGTCGGGACGGTCGCGGGCGGCGGTGATATGGGGCTGATAGAGCGGTTCCAGGCAGGTGCCCCGTTCCACAACCAGCCGGCAGGGGGGTACATCACCTGGCTGTACGGCGCGGTGTTCGCGATGACGGCCGCCACCATCGTCTCGGGGGCGGTCGCGGGTCGGGCGAAGCTCCGAGCGTACGTGGGGTACACCGTTTTGCTGGCGGCAATTATCTACCCTGTCACCATCGGGTTCACCTGGGAAGCCGCAGACGGCGGTCTGGTCGAGGAGCTAACCGGCACCGCGTTCGCGGACTTCGCCGGCGGGATGATCGTTCACGGGTTGGGTGGTATCGCCGGACTGACCGCGGCGTACGTGCTCGGCCCGCGGATGGACAAGTACGGCGACGACGGGTCGGTGAACGTCATCCCGGGACACTCGATGACCTTCGCGGTGCTCGGGACCCTGATGCTCGCGTTTGGCTGGTACGGGTTCAACGTCGGCACGGCAGCGGTTGTCGACGGGGCGTCGTTCCTCGGTGACACGCTCGGCCGTGTGGCGATGGCGACGACGGTCGCGATGGCGATGGGTGCGGTAGGTGCCGCCGCGGTCTCGCTGGCTCTCAGCCGGAAAGTCGACACCCTCCACGTCGCAAACGGACTGCTCGCGGGTCTCGTGGGTATCACCGCGATCCCGGACGTTGCGACGTGGTGGGGTGCGATCCTCGTCGGTCTCGCCGCAGGTGTCCAACTCCCGCTGGTGTTCAAGTTCGTCGAGAACTACCTCGAGATCGACGACGTCTGTGCGGTCTTCTCGGTCCACGGGAGTGCGGGTGTGCTCGGGGCCCTCGCGTACCCGGTCGTCGCGGTCGAACTCCCGCAGGGTGTCTCTGTTCTCGACGCCTTTGTCGCCCAGGCTGTCGGTGTCGGTATCATCACCGCGTGGACGGTCACCGCTACCGCGCTCGTCTGGGGTGGGTTCAAGCTAGTCGGGCAGGCCCGCGTCGACGAGGACCACGAGCGCGACGGTCTCGACATCACCGAACACGGGGTCGAGACCTACCCCGAGTTCGGCGACCCCAACCTCGCCACCGACGGTGGTGTGAGGAGTTACGACCTCCGGAGCGACGGGGGGAGTGGTATCGAGATGGTCACCGCGGTTATCCGACCGGAGAAACTCGGTGATGTAAAGAAAGCACTCGCGGAGGTCGAGGCTCCCTCACTGACAGTCACCCATGTCTCGGGTCGGGGGTCACAGCCCGCGGCAGTCGGTCAGTGGCGCGGTGAGGAGTACGTCGTCGACCTCCACCAGAAGGTCAAAGTCGAGTGTGTGGTAGCCGACATCCCGGCCGAGGAGGTGGTGTCGGCGATCGAGTCCGCCGCGAGCACCGGCGAACCCGGCGACGGGAGGGTGTTCGTCGTGCCCATCGAAGATGCGCTCCGTATCCGCACGGGCGAGCGCGGTCCGAGCGCGGTCTGAGAGCCGGCGAACACCACCGTTTCGAGGCGACTCACTCGGCGCGTTTCACGTCGTCTAGCATCAGCTTTCGCAACACGTCACCGTAGGCCGGTCGTGTCACACCGACGCCGATCAACACCCCGACGATGGTGATAATCGCAAAGCCCTGGAGATCGCCGAGGCTCAGCACCGCGAGCGGACTCATCGCGATGATTGTCGTTGCCGCGGCCATCCCGATTATCCAGAACGCCTTGCGGAACCGGCTCCTGAACACCCGACCGGTCTGGACTTTCTGTTTTCGCTGTAGGATCTCGTCTGCCATTATGATGAGGTCGTCAAGCCCGGTTCCGATGACCGCGATGAGACCCGCGATGTGTGAGAGGTCGAGTGCTAGCCCGACAGCGGCGGCGAACCCGAGCAGGAGGAACACCTCGCTGCCCGCGGTGACGAGCATCGGGACCGCCACCCGGACGTCGCGGTACCAGAAGTAGACCACGATACTGACCGAGAGCCAGGCGACGAGCGCCGTCAGCAACGCGAGTGGCTTGAACAGTTGGGCGAGACTCGGTGAGATAAACGACTCCGTGACGATATCGATGTCTGTCGGGAGCTCACCCGAGCGGAGGTTCACCTCGAGCTGCTGGGCCTCGTTGAGGCTCCCGGTCTGCATGATGAACTGTGGGTTGTTCGCGAACGCCCCGGCGTTTATTGTGCCGGCCAGGTCCGGCCCCATGCTCGACCCGTAGACGTACTCGCCGTCGACCACGGTGAACAGGCAGTACTGATTCTCGTGTTGTGGGGCCGGTGCGTCGAAGACGTCCTCGTTGAAAAAGCAGTTGCCGACCCCCTGTGTGGTGAACCCGGCCTCCCGGAGGACGGTCTGGAAGCGCTCGCCGGCCTGGGAGGTCAGACTGATCGGGACGTTCGGCGAGGGGTTCTGGGCGTCGGCCGACTGTGCCGACTCGACACCGGCGATGTCGTCCTGTGTCAGCAGTGTCGTCTGGTTGTAGACCGTTCCGTTCGCGGTCTGCTCGGGGAATCCGGCGACAATCTGGACCCGTCCAGTTTCGGATATTATCTCCCGGAGCTCCCCACGGGTGACCCCAGGCACCTCGGCGACGATGAAGTTGTCACCGGTGACGGCACTGCTGGTGAACACGTCTGCCCCGGAGAACCCGGTCTGGTCGACGCGGTCGGTGATAGTCGTGACCGCCGCCTGTCGGGTCGGGCCGGTGACACCCTCGCGAATCTCGGCGGTGTCGGTGTTCAGTCCCGCCGCACCGAGTGCCGACCTGAACGCGTCTCTGGTCACGTTCTCCGTGTACAGTTCGACCGTGTCGAGCTCTGCACGCGTACGAACGTCGATCTGTTCGAGCCCGAGTTCTGCCGCGACTGTGGCCTCGATCTGGAACTCGTTTTGCCCCTCGATGTCGACCCCCTCCGCTGTCAGACCGACCAACTGGCCGCGGATGCGTGCCCCGCCGGACAGTTCGAGCCCGTACTGGAGGTTCGTCGGGTCGGGGAACGTGTCGACGTCCAGTCCCGTACCCAGTCTGGCCGCGGGGTCGACAAAGTCGACATCGATACCCGCGACCGGCCCGTTGCCGTCGGTGACAGTCCCCTCGACGGTCCCGGTGTCGAGGCGTTCGAGCCCGATATCGACCTGTTCCGTGCCGTCCCCGGTGACGGTCACCTGTTCGCTGAACGCCGCAAACAGCAGTTCGTCGACGACGAGTTCGTACTCGCCGACGCCGAGTTCGAGCTCGTACCCCCCGTCCGAACCGGTGGTGTCGGCGAGCACCTGCTCGCCGGTGGCGTTGTTTCGAACGACCACCTCGGCGTCTGGAACTGGCTCACCTCCCGCGGTGACGGTCCCCTGGACGAGCCCCGTCTCTCGGGGTGTGAGTGTGAGATTCGCCGTCGTCGTCTGCCCGTCGCGAACGTTGTACTCGGTTGTGACCGACTCGAACCGGACGTCGTCGACCTGGAGTGCCACCTCACCGGTCTCGAGTTCCAGGGCGAACGTCCCGTCGTCGGCTGTCGTGGTGGTGGTGAGGGTGGTCCCGGTCTGGTTGTTGATAGCGGCGACCGTGACCCCGGCGAGTGGCTCCGTTCCGTCGGTGAGCCGTCCCTCGATACTGCCGGTGTCGGTGGCTCCAAGCTCGATGTCGAGCGTCTCGCCGCCGCTGTCGACGGTCACCTCGTCGGCGAACACCTCGAACCCGACCTCGCTGATCCGGACGGAGTAACCGCCGGTTTCGAGTGTGACCTCGTAGCTACCGTCAGCACCGGTCGTAGCCGTCTCCACGACCCGGCCGGACTCGTTGTTCCGGAACTCGACCGCGAGGTCACCGGTCGGTCCGTCCGGGCCGGTCACGACACCAGATACTGTCCCCGTCTCGCGCTCGCTCAGGTCGATATCCAGTGTCGTGGTGTTGCCGGCGGTCACCTCGATGCTCTCGTCGAATCGCTCGTAGCCGATCTCGTCGACGAGCGCGTCGTGTTCACCCGCGGGGAGTTCGATACTGTACGTGCCGTCGTCGCCGGTCGTGGCGGTGGCCTCGGGCTCCGGAACCGGCGCGGTGGAGCTAAACGCCTCCCCACCGGAGGCCCCGAGCGGGCCAAACAACGCGAGCGTCGCCAGAACGATCAACACCAACAGGAACAGAACCCGCAGGTTGTCACGGAACTCGATCACTTTGCAACACCCTCGAACTTGTACCAGCGCAGCAGGCTCATGTTCATCAGGTACGTGTTCATCAGGTCGGCGGAGAGCCCGAACACCAGAATCAGCGCGATGTCGGGGAGCAACGGGATACCCAGATACCACGAGACGAGAAACATCGTCGTCATCGCGGCGATCGAGGTGAGTGTCATCGAGACACCGGTCCGCATCGCCTGGTAGGCGCTCTCGTAGAAACTCCCGTGACGCCGGAGCACGTGGTTGTTCAACAGGATATCGGAGTCGACGCTGTATCCGATTATCATCAGGAGTGCGGCGACCGCACCGAGCGAGAGTTCGATGTTGAGTACGTTCATCAGTGCAATCGGGATGACGAGATCGGAAAACGCGGAGGCGACGACCGCAACACTCGGAACGAGCGTCCGGAAGATGAGACCGACCAGGACACTCATGCCGGCAAAAGCAATCAGGACGCCGAAAAGCGCCTGATTCTGTGTCTCGGACCCAAACGCCGCCGACCGGGAGTCGATCGAGTCGATATCGGCACCAACCGACTCCGCGGCCGCCTCGAGCGCCTGGGTGTCTGTCTCCTGGGTGGTCAGGATGTAGGAGTTGTCGGTACCCACCGACCGGAGACTCGCGACGTCGATACCGCCGTCCTCGAACGCGGTTTCGACTGCGTTACTCGACGCGTCGGCGGTGAACCTGATCTCGGTCCCGCCGGTGAACTCCAGGCCGAGAGAGACCGGCGAACCGGTGAGCACGAACACCAGGGCGATGATGACGAGGGCAACGGCGAGGACCGCGAGCGGAAGTGCGACCAACTGTCGGTTGGTGTAGTCCTCGTACGGGACCCTCTCGACGTCGAGCCGTCCCATGAGAGCCAATCTGAGAGGGGCCCGAATAAGCCTTTCCGTCTGCGGGTCTGCCCGCCACGTGGGGACCTGTGACACGCCTGTCGCCGTCGTGACAGAGACCGCGAGAGCTGTCTTCTACCCGCCGGCGTAGCGCCGGCGTGGCCGAGCCAGCAGACGGAGTCGTGCTCTCGCACCCGGCGAAGCTCTCGACGTGGGGCCGGTCGATCGTCGAGGACCGGCCGCTCCGGACTTCCTGCGCAGGGTTCACGACAGTGAGAGCGGTCTGCGTGCCGGGTCCCCGTAGAGCGAACTGGGGTCGAAGGGTCTATAATCGGCGATACCATAGTACAGGTACCAGATGTCCCGGAGTCCATCGCTGCCTGAGCGTCCGCGTCTCGACCTCGACCCCGAGATGACACCGTCCGAGCGACTCGCGGCGCTCCGCAATCACTACACCGACGTTGTTCGTGTAAACGAGACATTAACAAAACAGCTGAGAAGTGCAGAACAGCGCAGGGAGCGGCTCACCGACGACGTCGACCGCCTGAAACGTGAAAACGAGACCCTGAAGACCTCGTCGCTGTACGTCGCCACCGCCGAGGAACTGACCGACGACGGGATTGTTATCAAGCAACACGGTAACAACCAGGAGGTGCTGACCGAGGTGTCGCCGACGCTCCGTGGGGAGCTCGATGCGGGTGACCGGGTGGCGGTCAACGACTCCTTCGCGGTCAAGCAGATTCTCGAAGCCGAAACAGACGCCCGGGCACAGGCGATGCAGGTCGAGCAACGCCCGGGAACCGCGTACAACGATATCGGTGGGCTGACCGAACAGATCCGCGAGGTGCGCGAGGCGGTCGAACAGCCACTCGTCCAGAGCGACCAGTTCGACGCAGTCGGTATCGACCCGCCGTCGGGGGTTCTGTTGCACGGGCCGCCGGGAACGGGCAAGACGATGCTCGCGAAGGCTGTTGCCACCGAAACCGACGCCACCTTCATCAAGATGGCCGGCTCCGAACTCGTCCAGAAGTTCATCGGCGAGGGGGCGAAACTCGTTCGTGACCTGTTCGAACTCGCCGGCGAGCACGAACCGGCGATCGTCTTTATCGACGAGATCGACGCCATCGCGGCAAAACGCACCGAGTCGAAAACCTCCGGTGACGCCGAGGTCCAACGCACCATGATGCAGCTGCTCTCCGAGATGGACGGGTTCGAGGACCGCGGCGAGGTCCGCATCATCGCCGCCACC
>JAQCNM010000072.1 GCA_028275025.1 Halovenus sp. | reverse complement strand
CTCCTCAGAGGAACCTACGTCTGCACGTCGGCGTCCGGCCACTCCTCGCGGCCCGACAACAACCCCATCCAGGACGCGATGAACTGGTGGCACCGGGTCGAGGCGGTGTTCGACCACGACGACCGCCCGGTGTTCGAGCGGGTCACCCCCACGCCGGTCAGTATCGAGGGTGGGCGAAGCACCGACGGCCTCAGCGTCGAGGCGAGGATAGAGCTACAGCTGCGCGTCCCGCCGGATAGCACCATCGAGACCGTCCGGGACCGCGTGGACGGCTGTCTCGACACGGGAACAGTCAACTGGCACGACAGGGTCGAACCGGTGATGGAGAGCCCCCGGACGGCGGTCGCTCGGGCGTTTCGCGCCGCCATCCGCGCCAGCGGCGGGGAGCCACGGATGCTCCGCAAGACCGGGACGAGCGATATGAACGTGTTCGCCAGCGGCTGGGACGTTCCGGTGGTCAGCTACGGTCCCGGTGACTCCACACACGACCACGCTCCCGACGAGCGGGTCCCACTCCCCGAATACGATAAGTCGGTCGGGGTGCTTGTCGACGTCACGGAGCGACTACTCTGATGGACCTCGTAGATATCGACGACCTGGCGCCAGGGGAACTGCACGCCGTGCTCGACGAGGCCGACCGGTTGCGGACCGCCAGCGAGACCAGCAGTCCGACCAAGCCGCTCAGGGACCAGACACTCGCGATGATATTCGAGAAACCCTCGACACGGACCCGGGTGTCGTTCGAGACGGGGATGACACAGCTCGGCGGTCACGCGGTCTTTCTCGGGCCCGACGACATCCACCTCGGCCACGGCGAGCCGCTCAGAGACACCGCGCGCGTGCTCTCTCGGTACGTCGATTTCATCACGGCGCGGGTGTTCGACCACGCCGACGTGGTGGAACTCGCCGAGTACGCGACCGTTCCTGTCATAAACGGGTTGAGTGACCAGGCCCACCCGTGTCAGACACTCGGCGACCTGCTCACGATTCGAGACCGGTTCGGCACGCTCGACGTCGACGTGGCCTGGGTCGGGGACGGCAACAACGTCAGCCAGTCACTCGCACTGGGGGCGGCGATGACCGACCTCGAGTTGACCGTCGCCACACCGTCGGGGTACGAGATCGACGACAGTGTCCGGGAGCGAGCCGTCGAGATGGGTGCCCCGCCGACGGAGACGACCGATCCCGGGTCGGCGCTCACCGGCGCCGACGTGGTGTACACCGACATCTGGGTCAGCATGGGCGAAGAAGACCGTCGTGCCGAGAAGTTACAGGCTTTCGAGGGGTTCCAGGTCACACGGGCGGTGCTCGGTGACCGCCCGTTGATGCACTGTCTGCCGGCCCACCGCGGCGAGGAGGTCACCGACGCGGTCATGGAGGGGGACCACCTCGCCTGGGACCAGGCCGAGAACCGGATGCACGCACAGAAGGGGCTGCTCGTGTGGCTGGCCGGGGCCGCTGGGGCGTAGCCCGGCCCCCGGCCGTCGCCGGTGACCGACCGGCGGTTCCCGTGTCGTGACCACGACCCCGGGCGTGCCCGCCGCGAATAACCGAAACATATAAATATGAACCGCAAACAATCATCGACTGGAACGAGGTGTTCAGTATGGCACTGCCACAACGCACGCCCAGTTCCTGGATACAGGACGTTGAGTTCCCGAGCCGGCTGTTCGGTCGCGGTGACGACGACTACGAGCTGTACGAGGAAGACGACG
>JAQCNM010000069.1 GCA_028275025.1 Halovenus sp. | reverse complement strand
ACGTCGTGTCGGGCGACCCTGGCGGTGAGTATCGCTCATCTGTCACACCTGAGAAGAGGCGGGGAAAAAAAGTCACGGTGCGTGCTGCTGTCCACAGCCGGAGCGAACGGGGGCCGGCGCTCGCGGCCGAAGTCACGCGTCTCCACGCGGGTTCCGGATGAGCTAGTGAGCGTCGGGCAGCTCGAACATCCCGGACGCCGTTGTGCCGCTGGTCGGGAGCGGCACACCTGGTATCTGACCGGCGGGGTCGGGGGGGTCGGCCCGGGAGAGACCCGCCGTGTCTGCGGGCGGAGCAGGCCGAGTGCCTCGGGGTCGTACGGAAATCAGAGACTTCCGTAATGAACGGTGGACACCGTCCACCGAACCTGCGAGCGGGCGATGCCCGCGAGCAGCTGACGAGAGACGAAGCGTTTCGAACCACTTGACCCCGAGGCGGTTCACTCTCTTCTGTCCTGCAGACCGGGGTTCGTGACCGCCCCCTCGGCGGCCGAGCCGAAGTCCCGGACGTACTTTGCGAGTACACCCATCCGGTAGGCGGGGTCGGGCGTGTCGCGCTCGTCGAGTCGTCGTGCGAGCTCTGTCTCCGAGCAGTCGACGGCCAGTGTCCGTTCCGGGATGTCGACGGTGACGGTGTCACCGTCCTCCAGCGCGGCGATCGGACCGCCGACGTACGCCTCCGGGGCGACGTGACCGACCATCGGCCCTCTCGTCGCCCCCGAGAAGCGCCCGTCGGTGAGTAGGGCGACGTCGTCCTCGTGGCCTTGGCCGACCACCGCGGCGGTGACACCGAGCATCTCTCGCATCCCCGGACCGCCCCGTGGTCCCTCGTTCCTTATGACGACGACGTCACCGCTCTCGATACCCCCCGCTTGTACGGAGGCCATCGCGCTCTCTTCGCTCTCGAAGACCCGGGCCGGCCCCTCGTGGCGGAACCGGTCGTCGCCGGTCACTTTCAGCACGGCCCCGTCGGGGGCGAGATTGCCCGTGAGAATCTTGATTGCACCCTCCGCCTGCTTTGGCTCGTCGACCGTGTAGAGCCAGTCGGCGTCGATCTCCGACTCGGGTGGCAGTCGCCCGCTGGTCTCGAGGTGGGTGAGTTCCTCGGCGAGACTCCGTCCGGTGACGGTGCCGGCGTCGCCGTGTAGCAGGTCGGCCGCGAGCAACCGCCGGAGCACGACCGGTACCCCGCCGACATCGTGGAGGTCACTCATCACGCGCTCCCCACCCGGCTGGAGATCCGCGATCTTGGGGGTCTGTCGGCTTATCTCGTCGAACAGTCCGACGTCGATGTCGATGCCGGCCTCGGCGGCGAGCGCGAGCAGGTGGAGTACCGCGTTCGTCGACCCGCCGATTGCGACCTGCAGGGCGATGGCGTTCTCGAAGGACTCTCGTGAGAGAAACTCAGAGGGGCGTCGCCGTTCGTCGACCACCTCGACGGCGAGACGGCCCGCCCGCCGTGCCGTCTCGTAACGACGCTCGTCCTCTGCCGGTGGGGCGGCGCTGCCGAGGGGGGCAAAGCCCAGCGCCTCGCTGATGGCGGCCATCGTGTTGGCGGTGAACATCCCGCCACAGGACCCCGCACCCGGGCAGGCCGACCGCTCCATCTCGTCGAGTTCCTCCGGGCTCATCTCACCCTGTGAGACCGCGCCCACCCCCTCGAACACGTTCTGAATCGTTATCTCGCGGCCGTCGTGTTCGCCGGGCAGTATCGACCCGCCGTACAGAAACACGCTCGGCAGGTCAGTCCGGATGGCGGCCATCATCATCCCCGGGGTGTTCTTGTCACAGCCGCCGACTGTGACGAGCCCGTCCATGCGCTCGCCAAACGCCACGAGTTCGACCGAGTCTGCGATCACCTCCCGCGAGATGAGCGAGGCACGCATCCCCTCGGTCCCCATCGAGATGGCATCGGAGATGGTGATGGTGCCGAACTCGACGGGCATCCCGCCGTTCCCGTCGATTGCCCCTCTGGCCGCGGTCGCAACGTCGTCGAGGTGGACGTTACACGGGGTGATGTCGGCGGCAGGGTTGGCGATGCCTACGAGCGGCGAGGAGAGGTCCTCGTCGTCGTACCCCATCGCCCGGAACATCGCCCGGTGTGGGGCTCGCTCGACCCCCTGCGTGACGTCGTTGCTCGGCAGTTCCGGGTTCTCCCCGTAGCGGAACCGCTCGGCCGACTCCGACTGTTCCATGCCTGTGCGTGGGTGTCGGCGCACTTAACTGGCTGGCTCTACCCCCCGATACTGTCCCGCGAGCAAGCTACCGGCGGCCGTCTGCCGTGTGTCAGACGTGCGTCGCACGCAGCATCGGAATTTAATAGTGCAGGCCGGCGACTGTCTGTGTGGCACTGTTCGGTACGGACCCGCTGGACGAACTGCTGGTCCCCGACGGGACCCACGCCCAGGAGCACGACCTGGTGACCGACGGAGACGTTATCGTCGCCAGCCAGAGCGCCGTGGAGTTCGGGGTCCGGGGCGGCAACGTCATCGCGGGCGAGCGTGTTGAGTTCGGCGGCGATATCGAGGCCGACGGTGACTGCCGGCTAGACACCTGGTGTGACGTCGCGGGCAACGTGCTGGTCGGCGGGGACGCGTATCTGGGTGAGCGTGCACACATCGGCGGTGAACTCCGTGTCGCCGGCAACGTCGACATCGGTGACGACGTACAGATCGACGAGGGGTTCGAGGCGAGTGGCTGGATCGTCATCCGGAACCCGATGCCGACTGTCGTGTTCCTGTTTGTCTACCTCTCACAGCTACTGCGTATCGGCGAGGAGGACGCCGCCGAGGAGCTACTGGAGGCGGTGACCGATGCAGACGACCGGGAGAACCAGCCGGTGCTCATCCCGCGTGGGAGCCGTGTCGGTGACGACTCCTGGCGGGTGTCGACGCCGGGCCGCATCGGCGACAACTGCCGACTCCACGGCAACATCCGCGCCGAGTCACTCGTCGTCGGCCGCGACAACGAACTGTTCGGGAGTCTCCGCGCCCGCCAGGGCATCACCGTCGGCTCGGGCACCGACGTGGCGGGCAACGTCACCACCCGCGACGGGACCGTTCGTATCGGCCCCGGAACGACCGTTCGCGGTGACGTCGCCGGTGAGTTCGTCGAGGTCCACCGCGAGGCGACCGTCGAGGGGGCCATCCGCGCCGGCGAGGAGATGTCGATGGTCTCCGAACCGGTGCTCGACGACGCCGTCGTCGCTAGCCCCTCCGAACAGACCCCGGCTGACGAGTCCGGCGCGGGGTCGACCGACACACCGGCCGACGACTCCGCCGCGACCGCGGTTATCGAGGACGCCGGCGCGGACCCTCCGGACGCGAGACGCGCCGACAGTCCGGCGCCGGCCGACGAAACTGACGGTGACCGAGGTGACGACACCGGGGGGTCGGCGGTGGTCGAACCCGACGGTGAGGGGACAGACGCCGACGGCCCCGGTGTCGAACGCGCGGAGGGGTCGACCGGCGACACCGACCCCGGCGACGACGAGACCGACGTCGAGGCGCTCGTCGACTCCGCCCCGAAACCGGAGACTGCCGACCCACAGGACACAGAGTAGCCGCAGGCCTCCACTCTCTGTGATTACTACCGGGGCGGGTCAC
>JAQCNM010000061.1 GCA_028275025.1 Halovenus sp. | reverse complement strand
ACCGGTGGCTGTGAACCCATCTACAGCGTGGCGTACTACAAGAACGTCTCCGACGACGTGCAAGGCGAGGAGATGCTCGTCGAGTTCGACGACTACTTCCTCCGCACACTCACCCACAACGACATCGACGTTGCAGCCGTCAAGGAGGAGGCAACAGAACAGATGGCCGCAAACGAGTTCGATGGTGTCAGGGGGCTCTCGACCGTGCCTGACGCCATCGGTGAACTGTTCGTCACCACTGACGACCTCTCCGCCAAACAGCACGCGAGCGTCCAGTGTGCCTGCCAGCAGGGCGTGGACTCGAGTATCTCCAAAACAACGAACGCACCCCACGACTCAACCGTCGAGGATGCAAAGGATGTGTTCGAGTACATCTACGACCACGGCGGCAAGGGTGTGACCTACTACCGTGACGGCACCCGCTCGAAACAGGTGTTGACGACACGGGCCCAGAACACGGAGTTCACCGACATGGACGAGGAGGCGGTCGTCGAGTTTATCGTCGAGCAGATCGAGCAACAGTTCGGCGGTATCGAGGGCTTTCTCGAGGACGACGAGATTCGGAGTCAGTTCGCCACCGATATCGAGGAGATGCTGGCGGCGGAGACCCGGCGCTACGCCGAGAAGAAGGCCCGCCCCGACCAGCTCCACGGCGTGACACAGCGCATCGAGACCGGTTACGGAAAGCTGTACGTGACCATCAACGAGGACCCGCAGACGAGCGAGCCGTTCGAGCTGTTCGCGAACACGGGGCACTCAGGTGGGTTCACCAACTCCTTTACCGACGCACTGGCAAAGACAATCTCGATCGCGCTGCGGTCCGGTGTCGACCCGGAGGAGGTGATCGACAAGCTCCAGGGGGTCCGCTCGCCGAAGGTCGCCTGGGACAAGGGCGAGCAGATCAACTCTATCCCCGACGCCTTTGGAACGGCACTCCGGCGCTACGTAGACGACGAGATAGACGCCGCCTACCCCGACCAGGCCACGCTGGAGGAGACCGCGAGCGGGCGTCGTGGGGCACCGGAGCCCGAGACCGACGGTGCCGGGGCGGTTCCCGAGGACAGGGGTGCGGCGACGATCGAGGCCGACCACCAGTCGGTTGTCGATGCCGGCGAGAACCCCGAGTGTCCGGAGTGTGGCGCACTCTCGCTGTACTACTCGGAGGGCTGCAAGACCTGTGAGAACTGTGGCTGGTCCGAGTGCTGACGGCATGACCGACGGGCACACCGAAACCGAGGCGGCCGGGACGCGGCGGGGTGAGCCACGCTGTCCGGCCTGCGGTGCCGGGCTCTCGACCCGGCACTGCAAGTACGTCTGCCCTCAGCACGGGGTCGTGTACGACTGTGCGGACCCGTTTTACTGACGGTCCCGCTGACTGCGGGAGAACTCGGCGAGGCGGAGTTCCGTATCGCCGTAACGAACGAGCAGGCTATCCTCGACACGCTCGAAACTGAGTGTCCCGACAGTGACCGTCTGGTTCGTCGCGGGAACAGGCCCTCGAAACAGGGTGGCGCTGTCGTCGCCGACAACGAGGTCGTACCCTTCAGCGGTGGGGCTGATGCTCACGTTCGTCCCGTCGACCCGGGCGTCGCTCACGGCGGGCGTGTCGGTGTGGAGCAGGTGCGTTTCGCCGTCGTGGAACGCCTCGACGCGGAACGTGGTGTTCCCGTCGAGAAACGACCACTGGGTGCGGTCGACCGAGACCGTCTCCCGCCAGGAGGCACCGCCGACAGTGACGGTCGTTCCACCGTCGAAGGCGAGACGGCCCGCGGAGGTCGCGAGCCCCCAGACGTCGCGCCGGTCACTCGTGACGACCACACCGCTCGTTGTCGCCGACAGCGGACTGCCGACCCCGGGTATGTCGAGAGCGGCGACGTACTGGTTCTCGGTATCGTCGACGTAGGCGACAGTGTAGTCCCGCACCTCGACACCGTCTGTGACCGCCTCACCGGGCGAGACGGAGACGACACTGTATGCGAGTCCGGTGACGGCGAGCAGGGCGACAACAGCGGCGAGCAGGGCAACGGCGACAGTCGCGAGCGGCGGTCCGACGCGAGGTCGGCGGTCGGCCGGGCGTGTTGCGACCCCGACCAGGGTCGCAAACAGGAGCACCCCTGCCGCCCCGGCGGCCTGGAAGAGCACGAACTCGTCGGCACCGAGAAACCAGTAGATGGCGTACAGTGACTGCACGACGGCGAACACGAGAGCCGCAAAAAAGACGCGGCGGAGTGGCGGTCGGCGGTCGCGTAGTCGGAGAAGCGAGACGGCGAGCAGGATACCGACCAGGGCACCGAACAGGTGTCCCTGAAGCGCGATATCGGCCCAGGACGGCGAGACGAACCGGGGACGAGCCTCTGCGAGCACCACGGGGTCGGTGGCTGCACGGTACAGCAGACGGACCGCCCGGATACCGACGAGAGCGAGCACCGTCGTCAGCGGGCGGACCACGAGCGCGAACCCGGCGAGGGCGAACACGACACCGGAGAACCCGATGACCGCACCGGGCACGAACAGCGCCCCTGCGAGCCCCACGACGACGACACCGAGCACGAACACGCCGATACGGGCGAGAGGATGCTGGATACGCGTGGCCCCCTCGGGGTGGTGTCGCCAGATGTACTCGACGAGCGGCGCGAACGCGAGGGTGCCGAACACGTTACCGGTGAGGTGTGACTCGCTGGCGTGGGCAAACGAGGAGAGCAAGACCCCCTGTGGGTACCACACCGACCACGAGCGAAACCCCTGGACGACCGGGCCACCGGCGCGTCCCCCGCCCTGGAGCAGGTAGTACACGGCCACGAGACCGGCGACGACCGTCACCGTGCCCCAGGGGACACCGAGGACGAACCGCTCGCGGAGCGGGTCGAGTCGGCTGCCGTCGTCGAGCCACACGAGCACCGCAGCAGAAACTGCAAGCGCCGCGACCAGTGCGAGCAGACTCCCCGTCTCGAGGAGGGCATCGTCGACGCCGAGCGCCATCAGCTAACTGGAGGTGACGCGTCGAAAAGACTGCTCCGCTTCGGGAGAACCGGGAGAGCGAACACCGGTCAGGTCGGCGAGCGGGCGCCACAGGCCGTACACTGGAGTATCTCCGCCCCCTGTTCGCGCCGGACGTTCGTGTCGGGCAGACCGCACTCACCACAGAGCACGTACTGGTCGGTGTAGGCGTCGATCGCGTCGCGGATGCGCCGCGTGCCGAAGTCACCGGTCAGGCGTGCCCGGTCACTCTCGTCGATGTGTGCACTCGTTCCCAGTTCGTCCTGCAGGAACTTCAGGAGGTGGTCCGGGTCACGGGAGAGCTCCTGACAGACACTCCGGAAGTTCTCGAACACCGTGACGTTGCCCTCCTGTCTGACCACCGGGTCGGGCACGTCGAGTCGGTCCGAGTCGGGTTGTATCTCGGGTGCCTGCTCGATACCCCGGTCGAGCATGTCGTCGTAGTTCATACACAGATAAAGCCGCCGGAGCCTAATGTGTCCCGCGGTTCGACCGGACGGCCCGACAGGCCACGAACGGGGTCACACGCCCCGTGGGCCCGGAACCGGTCGCGGGCCGAAACTTGCCACGCCGACGCTCAACTGTACTCCCGCCAGCGGTAGCCACACTCCTGGCACTTGAAAAACCGGGTTGGCGGCTCGTCGGCGGAGCCGGTCTGTTTGATCGTGTACCACGCCTCGCCGTGCCCGCACTCCTCGCAGGTGACGTCGTCTGCGGTCGGTTTCCCCTCGAAGTTGGCGTCGGGGGAAGACTCGATGAGTTCGTCGCCGGACTGTTTCTCGGTGGTCACGAACGTCTCGGCGTCGGCAGTCTGGTCGGCGGTGTACCCACA
>JAQCNM010000060.1 GCA_028275025.1 Halovenus sp. | reverse complement strand
TGTGAACAAAAGGCACAGGGTTGAGTCGGGCGACCAAACACGCGACCACATTCCTGGCGCGCCGCCCGCAGACCGTCACAGACCGGGCCGCCGCCCCGACGGGGTTCATACTGCCGGCTGTACGTCTGTAACGAATTTCGCGACCCCGGGGTCGCGGATAGCTTAAAAACAGTTACAGCCAGCAGTATCAGATGACCAGTGAGACCACCGCGAGCACGACGAAGATAATCACGAACCACTTTGCGATGGTCATGCTGACCCCCGCGACACCGCTCGCGCCGACGACGGCGGCGACAACCGCGAGGATGACAAACAGTATCGCCAGTTCGATGAACCCCCCGCCAAACTGCAGCGGGGCGACCTGTACTGACGCCGACGCGTCCAGGACTGATTGAGTGAGTTCCATACAGCAACTCTACGAGCTTTGGGCGCAAGCTACTGCTGCATGGTAGGTCAGCTTCCGCGGTCGTGGGGCGGTCTATCGCGGAACGCCGAGCGCTGATGGGGGCACAGGTCTCTGTTTGAACCGAAGCGGCCGTCGCGAGCGGCCCCAGTGTCGGCCGCCTGAGGGCGGCGACCGGTGCTATCGCTGGCGTGAGTGACCGGTCGGTGCAGGCGAGTCAGTACTGAGCCGAAAAGAGCCGCCAGACGACGGCCGGCCCGGGTCACGGGGACCGCGGGGCCGGCTCAGTCGCGTCGGTGGGTTTCCCGGTGCTCGGCGAGTTGCTCGTACTCCTTCAGCCGGACCTCCTCGTGGGTAACGCGTGCGACCTGGCCGGCGTAGATCTCCATCTCGTGGTCGTCGTCGTTCCAGCCGAGCGCCGAGGTGATCTCCTCGGTGATGCTCGGATGCGTTTCGACGTGGGCGGTCTGGCCGTCGTCGGTGACGTTGTCGAGTGTCCCGACCGTATGCCCCGTGGCGTCCACGACGTCTTTGCCGGTGTCGGTGGCGGTGAGAGACACACCCCCGGACTCCAGGCCCATCGTCTCGGTCGCCTCCTCGCTCGCGACGTGGTCCGCGGCCGCGAAGTCCATCTCCGCGAGGTCCGTGCCGGTGATATCGGCGTGGGCCCGGGTCCGGTCGATGACCCTGTCCTCGACGGCGCTCGTGCGGGTGAAGTGGGTGTGGATCCGGTCACCCTCGTCGAGTTCTGACTCGATTTCGAACTCCCGCGTCACCCTGTCAGGGTCGTCTCCGACGTCGAGCATCCCCTGCTCGATAACCGACCGCTGTAGCCCCTCGACATCGAGGTCGTAGTCATCGACCGTCTCGGGGTCGGTGACATCCGTCCCGGTGATACGGCTCTCGACGGTGAACCGTTCGGTGAGCTCGCGCGAGGCCATCCAGACCTCTCTGACGTCGATCTCCGCGGTGTCCAGGTGCGACGATTCGGTGTCGGTGGCGACCCACGTCCGACTCCTCGAGTCCGCGTGTGACCGTTCGATCCGCCGCGTGCTCCCGTCCCGGGACGCCTCGAGCGAGGCGAAGTAGCGGCCGTGGTCGAACGTCTCGGCGGCCACGGAGTCGGCGGACGAGACGATGTTACAGTCCGTGACCGTCCGTTCGACGAGCTCGACGTCGAGCAGGTCCTCGTCGACGATCTCCCGGCCAACGAGTTCACTCTCGAGGGTTGCCTCCTCGAGGACAGCAGTCTGGACGACAGTCGTCTCCTGGACCGTGCTCGTCACCGTCTCACCCTCGACCAGCCGGTTCCGGATCTTCGCCGCCTCGATGTCGCTTCGTGAGCTTGCCTGTTCGTGCGTTACCACCTCGAGTGGGGTCTCGCTCGCGTCCTCGTGGTAGAGGACGACGCGGTTCCCGGAGTCGAGCTCGTCGTAGAATGTGTCCCAGTCGAGTCGGTCGTGCTCGGCACC
>JAQCNM010000057.1 GCA_028275025.1 Halovenus sp. | reverse complement strand
CTTCCCTGGTAGCTCCCCTCGTGGGCGGCACGTGCGAGCACCAGCTGTGCGATACGTGCCCCTGGCTCGATTTCGACCGAGTGATACACCTCGAGCAACCCCTCACCGCGGCCCTCGTAGCCGGCGTCCCAGACGGCGGTGTCGAGCATACAGGAGTTGCGAAGTAGCGTCGACCGTGGGTAAATAAAGCCGACGTGATTCTCCGGAATACCGACACGTTCGGCGTAACGGACGACGTACCCGCCCGGTCCGAGTCGATAGACACCGCCGTCGGTGTCACACTCCCGGCGGTCGCCGACGGTCTTGCCGTCCCGCTCGACCCGGCCGGTGTCGACCTGTTCGAACACTGCACCGAGCGTCAGGTCGACACCGTTTGGCTGTACCTGTTTCCCGTCGACGTCGGTGAGTCGGTCGGCGACGAACGCCCCGCTGCGGAACATACATTCACTCGGGCAAGCGGTGACAAAGTACTGCCGGTGTCGCCGGTCCGGGGGACACGAGAGTCAGGTCGGGTGGCCGAGGAGTGTGATCACTGCCCGTCGACGAGTCGGTCGAGAGCCGCGTCGACCTCCGCGTCGGTCGCGCTCAGAAACGGCCCATCGAGGGTGCGAACGAGCCCGGCGGCGGCGAGTCCGGTGTCCAGTGCGGTTGCGATGTCGGCCCCGTCGAGGAGTGCGTTGCAGACTCCACCGACGACCGCGCCGTACCCGCCGGCCGTATCCACCGGGTTCGTGTCTATCCCGCTTCGCTCGTGGACGAGACTGGCCCGCGGGGAGTCCTCTATCGCCACCGCACCGTGGCCCGGCCGGAACACGACGGCGATATCGAGCCCGTACGTGACGGTGAGCCGGCTCGCGAGGTCCCGCCAGCGGTCGTCCAACCCGAGTGCCGCCCGTGCGTCGGCCTCCCTGAGAAAGACGATATCGACGTGTGTAGCCAGTTCCTCGAACACGCCGCGGTACACCTCGGGGCTGTCGAGTGCCGCCGCGTACTCGAGTGCGACCGCGGTCCGTGCGCCGCCGCCCTGTCCGGCGCGCAACAGGGCGGTTGTCGTCTCGGCGCTGGCCTGTGAGAGCACGGCGGTGTTCGACCCGGTGAGCAGCATGTCGGCGTCGTGCACCCGGTCCATCGGGAGGTCACTCGGTGTGGCCGCGGCGACTGCGGTCCCCGTCTGGTCGTGGAGTCGTTGCTGTTCCCGGGGTGGTCGGGTGGACTCCCCGAACACCAGCCCCTGCCGACATCCCGCCGGGTCGGCCCAGGATACGTCGGTCTGAACCCCCTGTGCGTCGACGGCCGACCGAACCCGGCGGCCGAGCGACGAGTCCGGAAGAACAGAGGCCCAGACCGCCTGTGTCCCGAGTGCGTGGGCCGCCACCGCCGCGTTGCTCTCGATACCGTCGGCCCGTACGCGTAGCTCCCTGGTTCGCTCGAGTCGGCCCCGTCTCGGCGGTGAGAGCCACAGCGGTGTCTCGCCGAAGGTCACGAACTGTGTCATACTCGTCTGTCGGTGTGTGGGCGTTTAACTGTGGCCCAGACAGCACACACCGACCGCGGTGGAGACCAACTCCCTCGGTCGCGTGGCCGAGACGGCCAGTCTGTTGGCTCTCAGGGGACCAGTTGGGTGCCGTCGTCGTCGTATATCCGGATCGCGTCGACGGGACAGGCCCGTGCGGCGAACTTCGCATCTAGCTCCTCGTCGGCGGGTACCTCACGGACGAACAGGTCTTTCTCGCTCTCCTCGCCGCCCACCAGCACCGCCTTGCCGGCGTCCTCGTCGCGCTCGAACGTGTCCCACGCGGCGACGCACTGGAACATCCCGATACACGTGTCGCGGTCGAACTCAACGCGCATAGATACAGTTTGGTCGCGACGCTGAAACCGGTGGTGGTCGGAAACGGCGCTCACACCACGTCGAGCACCTGCTCGTCGATCTGCTGGCGGGCGTCGGCACGTGACCCGCTGTTGTCGATACTGACGTGCTCTCGTTCGAGCGGCTCGAACGTCTCCCGGAACTGCTCGTAGACCGCCAGGTCCGCGTCGCTGGGGTCGTCGGTGCGAGTCCGGATGCGCTCACGCACCACCGCCGACGGGCAGGTGACGTGGACGAACGTGACACGTGCCCCGGCCGTCGCTGCCGTTGCCGCGGCCCGATTGCGCTGACTGCGCTTGGTGAACGTCGCATCCACGACCACGTCCCGGCCGGCTTCGAGACTCACCTGTGCACGTTCGAGTAACGTCTCGTAGGTTCTGTGTGTCTCCTCGGCCGTGTACGAGGGCTCCGGAAACAGGTCCTTTCGCACCTCGTCGTTGCGGTACCGCTCTGCCCCCAACTGGGAGCTCGTGTACGCCGAGACTGTCGATTTACCGACACCCGGCAACCCACAGTGCACAACGAACAGTGGACTGGACACAACACTACACCGCTCGGTGGAGCCGGTACAAATGTCGACCGATTCTACGGTGTCCGGGAACGGTTACCGAACCCACCACGAAGCGATACGGTCAGCTACCGGTGTCGACGCTCCCGACAGTCAGTGCCGGTCTCGGTACTCCGGGTGGACACACCGGTGGTGTCTGTCCCCTTCCGGCGACACATTAAAGTTACCGTGGGTACTGTTACTGAGTAGCATGTGTCATGGATACGTGCCACGTGACCGGTCCGAAGATGAACAGAGTGCAGAGGACAGTGACCCAGCCTTCCTGAACGAGGAGTCTAACGTCGACACCGAACTGGTGACCGACGGCGGCGACGAGGAGTAGCCACTGACGACCCCACGACGGTTCTGACGCTTGGTCCGATGCGGGTTCCCACTCGGGACCCACTTTCCGGCCTACACGTCCGACGACCAGCGTGTCCTCTCGTCCCGCAGTCGAACCGTTCAAGCCGCCCGAGACCGACTATATACCATAGTTGTGTCTCGTCGGGAACTGTTCGCCTCTCTGTGCGGGATGGTGTTTCTGGTCAACCTCGCGAGGGTCGTCTTCGCGCCGCTGATTCAGCCTGCTGCGGCCGAGTTCGGCGTTCAGACGGCGACACTCGGGGTGGTCACGAGCGCCGCCTGGTTCGGTAGTGCTGCCCCACGGCTCCCGACTGGCTACCTACTGACACGGGTCCCCCGGCACAGGGTCGTCGCCGGAACGGGTCTCGCGCTGGTGGGCACGTCGGTGTTCACCGGGTTCGCGACCTCTCCTGCCCACCTCGTTGTCGGGGCGTTCCTGATGGGACTCTCGAGCGGGGTGTACTTTATCGCGGCCAACCCGCTGGTGAGTGAACTGTTTCCCGACCGGGTGGGCCAGGCGATCGGTGTCCACGGCATGGCAAGCCAGGTGGCCGCCGTCGGTGCCCCGGTGGGTCTGAGTGTCGTCCTGCTGGTGGGCGACTGGCGGCAGACGTTCTTCGGCATCGCCGCCGTCGCTGCGGTGACGACGGCCGTGTTGGTGGTCGCCAGCCGCCGGACCGACCTGCCCGAGGCCGGCACCGAGGACCGCAGTCTGCTCACCGCGGCCCGGGCCCAGTGGCGGGTCATCGTCACCGGTATCGCATTTGTCGGGTCGGCCGGGTTCGTCTGGAACGGCCTGTTCAACCTCTACGGCGACTACCTAGAGGTTGTAAAGGGTATCGACCCGGAGACCGGCCGACTCCTGTTGTCTCTGATGTTTGCCGCCGGACTGCCGGCGTTTGTCCTGACGGGGATGCTCGCCGACCGGGTTCCGAACATCCCCCTGCTACTCGGTATCGTCGTCTCGTTTGCCCTCTCGGTGCTCGCACTCACCGTCGTCGAGGGTGTCGTCGCCATCGCCGCGGTCAGCCTGCTGGTCGGCTACAGCGTCCACTCGCTTTTCCCCGCTATCGACACCTACACGCTGTCCGCGCTGCCCGACCAGCACCGAGCGAGTGCCTACGCCGTGTTCTCCGCGACGATGATGTCCATCCAGGCGCTTGGCTCCGGCAGTGTCGGTCTCGTCGTCGCCGGGCGTCTCGGCTACACTGCCGTGTTCCAGGGACTCGCACTCGTCCTCGTCACTGTCGCTGTCGTGCTCGTGGGGCTGTACCGGTCCGATCACCTCCCATCGGGCGGGACACCCGGGCAGACACCGACCGCGGCCGCAGACTGAACCGGGGTCGACCTCGGCTCACCCTGGGGAGCCGACACACGGCGACACCCCACCGAGGAGAGCCCCGACGTCGGCACACTCCCGGACTTACTCCGAGGCCTCTCGGCGACCTGATACCGCCTGCAGCACAGAAAGATTCAGTATCGTCGAGTCACTACCCGTGAGCGGAGCCTTTGGCTCCGTAGTGTCACACGCAGGGGCGAAACGCCCCTGTTTCTCTGTATCGACCCGACACAGCAACAGCACCTCGTGGACAGTCTCTCTCCGAATCGGCACAACACTGCTGTCACCAGTCGTGTCTGTGTGAGGGGTCTCAGACGGGCTCCGCGGCAGTCTCGCCGTCTGCCGTGTCACAACCCGGGAGGAGTCTCTCGGCCGGACACGTATCTGTGAAACTGCTCTGAACGAGGTTCAGCCCGACGAACCCGACGATTCCGAAAAACCACGGCGACACCAGTACACCGAGTGCGAGTCCCAGCAACGTCATCGACCCTGCCAGCCGACGCACCCGGAGTTGACACGTTTTGCTCATTGTGTGTATTGCTTTTGTTGTGCAATACAGTAAAC
>JAQCNM010000053.1 GCA_028275025.1 Halovenus sp. | reverse complement strand
TTGTGACCCCCGGGGTGCCGGTTACGGTCACCCTCACCACCGAGGGCGCGGTCATCTACCGCGAGACCGTCACGGCACGGTGAGACGGAACTGTCACTGGCATCTGACAGTCTCACCCGCGCTCCGGGACCACCCGGACTCTGTGGGCCAGGTGTATCAGACCGACAGGTGTCTCTCAACCACGTCGGACACTCACCGCCCGGACGAGCGGTCGTCTACACGGGAGAACGTGTAATACGAGAGTAAGTTCCGCCGGGAGATGGCCCGCGCTCGGCACGAACACAAAGGTTTATTCCCCGAATCGGCCACACCACCTACAATGGCCGAGACCGACGACGGTAGCGAGGAGGATACAGTACTCAGCGTCTTCAGAGAGCAGTATCATATCCCCGTGCTCGCCGGCATACTGACGTTCATGTTCTGGACGCGGTTTCAGAACTTCGATGTGTTCACCAGCAACGGTGACGACGTACGGTTGCAGGCAGTCGACTCCTGGTACCACTGGCGGGCGACGAACTGGACGACAGACAACTTCCCGTGGACGCTCTCGTTCGATCCCTGGACCGGGTTCCCCGACGGTGCCACACCTGGGGCGTTCGGCACACTGTTCGACCAGATTGTCGCCGCCGTTGCGCTGGTGATCGGGCTCGGTAGCCCCGGAGAGAGCGACGTGCTGATGGCGGCTCTGATCACCGTTCCGGCGCTCGGCACGCTGGTCGCCCTCCCGGTGTACGCCATCGGCAAGCGGCTGGGGACCCGGCTCGGTGGTCTCGCCGGCGTCGGGCTACTGGCACTGTTCACCGGTGGGTTCTTTATCAGGTCGACTACGGGGCAGTTCGACCACCACCCCGCAGAGGCCCTGTTTATGAGTCTCGCCGTGCTGGCGGTAATCGCCGCGCTGACCGTGGCCGGACGCGACCGCCCCGTGTGGGAACTGGTCCGGAGCCGCGACTGGACGGCGCTCAGACGACCCACGATATACAGTGCACTCGCGGGAGTCGCTGTCACCCTCTACATCTACGTCTGGCCGCCCGGGGTCGTTCTCGTGGGGATTCTCGGGCTGTACTTCGTCGTGCAGCTCTCGCTCGACCACTACCAGGGCAACTCGGTCGACCATCTGGCGTTTGTCGGGGTCGTCAGTATGCTCGTCGTCGCGGCAGGAACAGCGGCCAAGATCCAGCAGACTGGGTTCAGTGCGACCGGGTTCGACTTCTTCCAGCCGCTGTTTGCGCTGCTGGTCGCGGGTGGCTGTCTGTTCATGGCCGCACTCGCGCGTGTCTGGAACGCAAACAACCTCGACCGGCGGGGGTACCCTGCTGCCGTCGCCCTCTCGATTCTGGGGACACTCGGGCTGCTCGCCGTTCTCCTGCCCGGGCTCGTCGACACGCTCACGAGCAATCTGAGCGGCCGACTCCTCCCCTTCGGCCACTCGCCGAGTGCTCTGACAGTCCAGGAGATAGACCCACCCGGAGCGCTCGTCCCGTACTTCGGCGACCAGTTCGGCTGGGCGTTCTGGTCGGGGCTGCTCTCGCTGCCGGTGCTCGCAGTACAGTCGGTGTTTCGCTCCGAGGACCGCGGCCAGTACCTGTTCGTGCTCGTGTGGGTGCTCATGCTCATCAGCATGGGGGCGACACAGGTTCGGTTCAGCTACTACCTCGCGGTTGCCGTCGCCGTGATGAACGCACACCTGGTCGGCTTTCTGGTCGCCGGGATGTCGACGCCGGACTCCGCAGACGACCTCGTCGGCCTGTTCTCGGGTGTGCGTGTCTCCCAGGTGCTCGCGGTTGTCCTGGTGATGCTGGTGCTGTTTATTCCGCTGCTCCCGCCGGTGGCCTCTGAGACCCCGGCGAGTCTCGCAGACCAGACGGGACCGGGTTCTGACAGTGTCACGTGGGAGTCGAGCAACGAGTGGCTCGCCGAGAACACCCCGGCGGTGGGTAACTACGGCGGTGCTGGCAACACCGACGCGATAGGGTACGGTGACGAGTACGACCAGCCGACCGGCGCCTTCGACTATCCGACAGGCAGCTACGGGGTGATGTCGTGGTGGGACTACGGCCACCTCATCACCGTCCAGGGAGAGCGGGTCCCACACGCGAACCCGTTCCAGCAGAACGCCCGCTCCGCCGCGGCGTTTCTGACCGCACAGAACGAGTCCCGGGCGATGCTCTACCTCGACGCGATCGCGGCCGGCGAGTCACCGACCCACGAGTCGGACTCCGCGGAGCTATCCGAGGCAGTCGCCACAAGCGAGGACGAGCCTGGCATCCAGTACGTGATGATCGACGACGCGATGGCCGCCGGCAAGTTCTTCGCCATCACCCAGTGGACCGGGCCGGAGTACGACGCCTACATCGAGGAAGAGGAGCGCACGTTCGTCCAGGGGCGGGGGGAGAACCGCAACCAGCAGTCACGAACCGTACCGGTCGGGGGTGACTACTACGACACGATGCTCGCGCGGCTCTACCTCGAAGACGCCCAGGGGCTCGAACAGTTCCGGCTCGTCAACGAGTCACCGGACTACTCGGCGGTCGGGTTCTTCGGCAACGCACAGCGGTCCACACCGGTCGGGAGTTGGACGAGCGTCTCCGAGACGGCCAACGAGAACGACACGAGTGTCGTCGAGGCGTTCCAGCAGGCCCGACGAGGTGACTTCGGCGTCCCGCTCGGACTCGGACAGGACATCCACGACCCGTACGTCGCCTCGTCGGTCAAGACCTTCGAGCGCGTCGAGGGTGCGACCATCACGGGTGAGACGGCGGCCGGTGAGCAGGTCCGGGCGACGGTCACGATGGAGACAGAGACCGGGCGGAGCTTCGACTACGAGCAGACCGCGAACGTCACCGACGGAGGATTCGAACTGACGGTGCCGTACCCGACCCAGGAGACGCTCGGTCCCGAGGACGGGTACGCAAACGCCAGCGTCCTGGCCACCTCCGGCTACAACCTGACTGTCCTCGACGGGAGCGGTGAGGCAACCGAGGAGGCGACAGACGTCACGGTCCCCGAGGAGGCTGTCCAGACCGGCGGCACCGTCTCCGTCGAGCTTCAGGAGGTGCTCGACCCGCCCGAGTCGAGTTTCACCAACCTGGACGTCGCCGGACAGGGGACGACCGCTACCGTCTCCGCCGGTACGGACGAACCGGTCGCCGTCGAGGTGGCGAACGTCGGCGAGGAACCCGGCGGGTTCGACCTGACACTCACCGTCGGCAACGAGACGGTCACCCGAACAACCGACAGCATCGCAGCAAACAGCAGTACCGCTGTCGTGTTCGACGGGGTGCTCGGTGACCTCGACCCCGGTGAGTACACCGTGGAGGTCGCTACCGACGACGACAGCGTCGCCGCCAGCCTGGTCGTCGAGGCAGACGACACCGGGTAGCGACCCGAGTTATCCGACTCTCGACGGTAAATCTAGCCGACAGCCAACGTCCACAGAGTAACAGATACCGGTA
>JAQCNM010000048.1 GCA_028275025.1 Halovenus sp. | reverse complement strand
GTGCGGTGCTCGCGGCCGACGAGCGGTTCGACCTGTTCGAGTACACCCGCTTCGAGTCTGGTCTCTCCGGACTGCTCCCGCTCGTTCGGGGTCGGCTCGAACGCCGTGGCGGGGCAGCACTGCTCGGCTGACAGCGTGGAACGACCGCTTGAGGACCTCGGGCGAGCGCCGGATAGCCGCGGTGTTTTTTACCGCGAACGTGATACTCGGGATATGGAGATGCTCACGCTGGGGCCCGCGGGGACGTACTCACACCGGGCCGCCAGGGCAGTCGCCGACGGCGAGGTTCGGTTCACCGAGTCGGTGACCGACATCGTCGAGTCCGTCGCGGCGGCGGAGTACGACCGCGGCGTCGTTCCCGTGGAGAACAGCATCGAGGGCTCTGTGACCGAGGCACTCGACGCCGTCACCGAGCACGAGGTGGCCGTGGTTCGGGAGATAATCACCCCGATCCGGCACGCACTGCTGGCACGGGGCCGGGAGTTCGAGACGGTCGCCAGCCACGCACAGGCGCTCGCACAGTGCCGGGACTATCTCGAGGGTGCCTACCCCGAGACGGAGATCGAGGCGGTTGCGAGCACCGCCCGTGGCGTCCAGCGGGCCCGCGAGGACCCGTCTGTGGCGGCCATCGGCCACCCCGCGAACGCCGATGTCGCCGGTGAGGACGGCACGGCCGGCACCGAACTGCTCGTGCTCGCCGAGGATATCCAGGACCGGAGCTCCAACGCGACCCGGTTTCTGGTCGTCGCACCGGTCACAGACCGTTCGGAGGCGGGCAGCAAGACGAGTTTCGTTGTCTATCCCGGTGTCGACTACCCCGGGCTGCTGTTGCGTATGCTCGAACCGTTCGCGGACCGCGATATCAATCTCACGCGTGTAGAGTCCCGCCCGAGCGGGGAACGACTCGGCGACTACGTCTTCCACTTCGACATCGCCGCCGGTCTCTACGAGCAACGCACCCGGGACGCGTTAGCTACCATCGAGGAGATTGCCGCGGACGGCTGGGTCCGGCGTCTCGGCTCCTACGACAGCGAGACGGTACTAGACTGAGGCGTGAGCGGGGTCGCGGCCGGGGGGTGCTCGTCGTGGCTGGCAGCCGGTGTTTGCCCCTGTGAACAACGGGGTTCGGCCCGGGATGTGGGCGGAAATCCGTATATAAATGCCGCTCCTGTGGGAGGGTTTAACATGTCTCAGCCGGCGTTGCAGCCACTCTCAGGACGGCCGACCAATAAGTTTATGTAGAATCCCATTCAACGTACGAGTGATTATGTCTCAGCAGATGGGCAACCAGCCGCTTATCGTACTGTCGGAGGAGAGCCAGCGAACCTCCGGAAAGGACGCACAGTCGATGAACGTCACGGCCGGAAAGGCCGTGGCAGAATCCGTACGAACCACACTCGGCCCGAAGGGAATGGACAAGATGCTCGTCGATTCCTCGGGCAGTGTCGTCGTCACGAACGACGGCGTCACAATCCTCGACGAGATGGACATCGAACACCCGGCCGCCAACATGGTGGTCGAGGTCGCCCAGACACAGGAGGACGAGGTCGGTGACGGCACGACGACGGCTGTTGTCATCGCGGGTGAACTGCTCTCGAAGGCAGAGGAACTTCTCGACCAGGATATCCACGCCACCATCCTCGCACAGGGTTACCGACAGGCTGCCGAGGAGGCAAAGGCAGCACTCGAGGAGACCGCTATCGACGTCGACACCGACGACACCGAGACGCTCGAGGGTGTCGCCCGAACGGCGATGACCGGCAAGGGCGCGGAGAGCGCAAAGGACCAGCTCGCCTCGCTGATCGTGCAGGCGGTCCGGTCGGTCGCCGACGAGGAGACTGTCGACACGGACAACGTTCAGGTCGAGACGGTCGTTGGCGGTTCGATCGACGAGTCCGAGCTGGTCGAGGGTGTCATCGTGGGCAAGGAGCGCGTTCACGACAACATGCCCCAGCTGAAACAGGACGCCAACATCGCCCTGCTCGACACCGGTATCGAGGTACCCGAGACGGAGCTCGACACCGAGGTCAACGTCACGGACCCCGACCAGCTCCAGCAGTTCCTCGACCAGGAAGAAGAACAGCTGCGAGAGATGGTCGACCAGATAATCGACGCCGGCGCAGACGTCGTTATCTCGCAGAAAGGCATCGACGACATGGCCCAGCACTACCTCGCCGAGGAGGGGATTCTGGCAGTGCGGCGCGCGAAAAACTCCGACACGCAGGCACTCGCACGCGCGACCGGTGGTCGCGTCGTCTCGAACATCGAGGACATCACCGAGGGCGACCTCGGCTTCGCGGGCACCGTCGCAGAGCGCGAACTCGGCGGCGACGAGAAGCTGTTCGTCGAGGACGTCGACGACGCCCGAGCGGTCTCGCTGGTGCTGCGCGGCGGCACCGAGCACGTGGTCGACGAGGTCGAACGCGCCATCGAGGACGCACTCGGTGTTGTCGCCTCCACGCTCGACGACGGCAAGGTGCTGACCGGTGGCGGTGCACCCGAGACGGCGCTGTCGCTGCGTCTGCGTGACTTCGCCGACAGTGTCGGCGGCCGCGAGCAGCTCGCGGTCGAGGCCTTTGCGGATGCGATCGACGTGGTGCCGCGAACGCTCGCCGAGAACGCGGGTCTCGACCCCATCGACTCGCTGGTCGAGCTCCGGAGCCAGCACGACGCCGGCAACACCACGGTCGGACTCGACGCCGACGCCGGAACAGTCGGCGACCTCGAGGGTGAGGCCGTCGAGCCGCTCAGCGTGAAGACACAGGCCATCGAGAGCGCCACCGAGGCCGCGGTCATGCTGTTGCGCATCGACGACGTCATCGCGGCCGGCGACCTCAAGGGTGGCAGCGGTGACGACGACGGCGACGACGCCCCCGGCGGCCCCGGCGGCCCCGGCGGTATGGGCGGCATGGGCGGCGGCATGGGCGGCATGGGCGGCATGGGCGGCGCGATGTAAGCCGGCCACTACCCGAGCCCTATCTGCACCGTCTGTGAACTGTACGGTTCTATTTATACTCGCCTCGTAGCGGCTGTGCCGGGCAGATACTCGTCACACTCGGGTCGATCGCGTGTGGTCGGCAGGTGCTGTCGGCGTCACCAGCTGAACGGTGACGCCAGCTCTCAGCCGTCGAGTGCCTCGGCACCCGCGTCGACAGCGGCCAGCAGGGTGTCGACCTGTTTTTCACGTGAAGGGGACGCGAACAGCTCGTGGCCGCCGTCGTAGAGAACGGTCCGTTCGGGCGGTACGGTCTCACCGATAGCCCGGGTAGAGACAACGGAGTCGGCGAGCGTGCAGAAGACAACGGCGTCGTCGGCGACGGGCGGGCGGTCACGCTGTGCCCGGCGGGACTCCCGGATGAACGTCGGCGCGGCACGTGAGGGACCCTCGCGGAGTTCGCGGTCGGTCGCAAGCGCACCGATTGCCGCGCGGGAGCCGGTGCCGACGGGGAGAATCGGCCGGGTGACCGGGAGCCGGGCGATCAGTGACAGCAGGCGGTCGTCGACCCCGGTCAACCCACGCGGGAACCCCCAGAACGGGCTCAGGTATGTCGTGGTCTCCGCGCCGTCGACGTAGGCGGCGATCAGTCCACCCGCGCTGTGGCCGACCAGCCGGAATCGGTCGAGCTTCGAGAGGTAGCTGTCGACCGGGCCGAGGTAGTCACGCTCGAACTCCGCGACGACATCGGGGATGTGAAAGGCGTGTACCCGGTAGCCGGCCTCGGTGAACCGGTCGACGAGCCACCCCACGTTCTCGTGGTGGAGCCGGTTGCCCCAGCCGAGTATCCAGACCAGATTCGGGCCGGTCTCCGGGCCGTACTGTTCGACTCTCATACCTCCTGCCGGGAACGCCCCGGCCTAAACAGTTGTGTCCCGCCCACAGGGGCAGAGCCGGCGGAGCGCAACCCATATGACGGCTCACGCCGCAGTTCGATTCGATGGAGGTCTTCGGGTCGAGCGGCATCCGTGGTGTCGTCGGCGAGGAGCTGGTGCCGGCTGACGCGGTGCGTGTCGCACAGGCCGCCGCGGACGTGTTCGACACCGGCCGGGTTGCCGTGGCGCGTGACACCCGCCGGACGGGCGGGATGCTCGTGAACGCGGTCGCGAGCGGGCTGGCGAGCGTCGGCTGTGACGTCGACCGCGCGGGTGTCGTGCCCACCCCTGGGCTGCAGGTGTACTGCAGTCACGAGACCGTTCCCGGGGTGATGGTCACCGCGTCGCACAATCCGCCGGAGTTCAACGGTATCAAGCTGGTCGGGCCGGACGGTGTCGAGCTGACCAGCGACACGCTCGACCGGGTGGAGACGGCACTCGACGGCGAACCGGAGCTCGTAGCGTGGGACGAGACCGGGCGGAGCCAACGGGTCGACGGTGTGTGCCGTGAGTACCGTGCTGCGGTGCGGTCGGCGGTCGACCGGTCGACAATCGCCGGCGCGGGGCTGACAGTGGCGCTGGACCCGGGCCACGGTGCGGGGGCACTGACTAGCCCGGACCTGCTTGCGGGGCTCGGCTGTACGGTAAAGACAGTAAACGCACAGCCCGACGGCCAGTTTCCCGGGCGGGACCCCGAACCGGTCGCGGAGACGCTGGGTGATCTCCGGTCTCTGGTCCGGGTGAGCGGCGCCGACCTCGGCGTGGCACACGACGGTGACGCCGACCGGGCGATGTTCGTCGACGAGACCGGGGCTCACATCGAGGGGGCGGCCGTGCTCGCGGCGCTGGCCGCGGCGGACCTCGACCCCGGTGAGACGGTGGTCTCGGCGGTCAACGTCTCACAGCGGCTGGTCGACGTGGTCCGGGAGGCCGGCGCGACCCTCGAACTGACACCGATCGGGAGCACACACATCATCACGGCGATACGTGACCTGCAGGCCGCCGGCGAGACGGTCCCGGTAGCCGGCGAGAGCAACGGCGGTATCTTTTTTCCGGGGTACCGCATCGCCCGTGACGGGGCCTACACCGCGGCCCGGTTTCTGGAGCTGCTGGCCGACCGGCCGGCGAGCGAGGTCGTCGCCCCGTACAGCGACTACGACAACGTTCGGAGGAACATCCGATACCGGGACGAGACAGAGCGCACGGCGATGCTCGAGGCCATCGAGGCGGTCGCGGCCGAGAGCAACGCCGCGGTCGACACGACCGACGGCTACCGACTCGACTACGGTGACGCCTGGGTGCTCGCCCGCCCCAGTGGGACCGAACCCGTGGTCCGGGTGTACGCCGAGGCCCGCGGGCACGAGCGGGCACTGACACTCGCCGACCGGATGATCGACCGCGTCGAGGCGGCACGAACCGGGGTTCGCTCCTGACAGGCAGTCGGCGCGCTGTCGCCGTCGAATCGATATCTCGCTTCGTCGGTGAAACGGTGTGTTTAAGACTGTAACGGTAGTTTCATGTATATGAGCAACGAGACGGAGGGCGACGTCGACGACACGCCCGACGACACAACAGAGGCGGCGGTCGACGCCGAACACGACGACACAGCAGAGGCGGCGGCAGGGTTCGAGTACGGTGACTTCGTCCGTCTCGGCTACGTCGCCCGGACTACCGAGGAGGAGCACCTCGTGGACACGACCGACGGTGACCTCGCGGAGGAGGAGGGTATCGACGACGGTGAGCGGGAGTTTGGCCCCCGGACGATCGTTCTCGGTGAGGGGCACATCTTCGACCCTGTCGAGGACGCTGTCGTCGGTAGCACGGTCGGTGACACCGGGACGGCGACTGTCCCGCCGGCGGACGCGTTCGGCGAGTACGACGACGACGAGGTGCGCACGGTCAGCACCGAGAAGATACCCGAGGACGAGTGCTACCCCGGTAACCAGGTCCAGATCGACGGCGACACCGGGTTCATCGAGACGGTTATCGGTGGCCGGGCACGTGTCGACTTCAACCACCCACTCGCCGGTGACACTCTGAACTACGAGTGGGAGGTCGTCGATACCGTCGACGACCGCGAGGAACAGGCACAGGAGCTGCTGCAGACGTTCCTCGATATCGACCTGGATGTCCACTTCGAAACCGACACTGTCGAGGAGGAACAGCTCGTCGACGACGGCGACGACGGCGACGACGCCACCTACGAGACTGTCGAGGTCGAGAAGGAGGCGCTGTACATCGACGCCACACCGGAGCTGACGATGAACCAGCAGTGGATGATGGGGAAACAACAGATGGGCCAGCAGATAATCGACCTGCTCGACATCGACCGCATCGTCGTTCAGGAGGTTATCGAGGGTGGCGGGTTCCCCGGGATGATGGGCGGTATGGGCGGCATGGGCGATGCCGGTCTCGAGGAGGCGCTCGAGGACGCCGACATCGACGCCGACGAGCTCGCCGAGGAGCTGTAACCCGTCTCCGGGGTGACGTCTCTCGAACCTGTGTCGGGGTAGCCGGTCGGCTTCCGTCGGCAGCAGATTGGGCGACAGAGTGAAACCGGTGTCGGCTGAACTGTGGTCATGGAGCGTGTCGACGGCGCGAGGGGTCGGACCATCGAGTACGAGCCGACGGGTGTGAAACCCCTGCTGGTGGCGATGAAAGACCGGGCAGAGCTCGTCGTCGACCTGGCGTACTCGGCACTGCTACACGACAGTGACCCGATCGCAGAGGAGGTGCTCGCCCTGGAGGCCGAGATGGACGTGCTACAGTTACAGGCCCGCATGAACATGCTGATGGCCGCACGCAGCACGCGGGACGCGGAGCAACTCGCCCCGGTGCTCGGGATGGTCGGTGCCGCCGAGAAGGTGAGCGGCGCCGCGGGCGACATCGCCGAGGTTGTTCGCACCGACGACGAACTTCCGGGTGCGATTCGGGCGGCACTACCCGACGCGACCGAGCTACTCGCCCGGGCCGAACTGGTCGAGAGCTCGACGTACGCCGGTCGGACACTCCTCGATATCGACCTGGAGACCGAGACCGGTGTCCGAGTAATCGCCATCCGTCGGGCCGGGGAGTGGTTGCTCGACCCCGACCGGGAGACCCGGCTCGAGCCAGACGACGTGTTGCTGTTGCGGGGCCCAGGGCACACGCTGAACGAGGTGTACGAGACCGCGACCGGAGAGCCCTACGAGCGGCCGACGGGGCCGACCCCGGAGATAGCCGACCTGACACGCGCCGTCGACACGATCGTGCTGATGAAAGACGTCAGTGAACTCGCGGTCGATCTGGCCTACGCGAGTGTACTGTTCGACGACGAGGCACTCGCCCGGGAGGTGCTCGACCTGGAGGTCGAGGTCGACAGCCTCAACGCCCGGTTGGAGGCCTGGACCCTCCGGGCCGCCGGGGCCGTGGAGGACCCCGTCTCGTTGCGGGGCTTTCTGCACCTGGCAAACAGCGCCGAACTCATCAGCGACGCGGCACTCGAGATGACCGAGGGTATCCTCCGCGATATCGACACCCACCCGGTCATCGCCGAGTCGGTCCGGGAGAGTGACCTGGCGGTACGGCGGGTGCCGGTCGGGCAGGGGAGTCGGTTCGCGGGTCGGTCCGTCCGGACGCTCCTCGACAGCCACCCGGGGGTCTCGCCGGTGGCTATCCACCGAACCGACGACGAGTGGGTGTTCTACCCCGAAGAAGGGGACCGACTCGGCGCGGGTGACGTGATCATCGTTCGGGGCACCTGGCCCGCCACCGAGGCCCTGCTCGCAGACGCCGGAGAGGCCTGACAGCGAGACACCGGAAACCACAGTGGGCAGAGGGGCAAGGCTTACACCGCAGTCGACCGCCCTTCCGGTATGGAGGAGACGGTACTCCTGGTCGGCGGCGGTGGCCGAGAACACGCCATCGCACGGGCGCTGGCCGGGTCGGCAGCCGGCCTGTACGCGTGTGCGGAGAACCGGAACCCGGGGATCGCACGTCTCGTAGACGGGTTCGAGACGCTTGCGACGACAAACAGCACGGCAGTCCGTGCCTACGCCCGCGAGGTCGGCGCGACACTCGCCGTCGTCGGTCCGGAGGCACCCCTGGAGGCGGGTGTCGCCGACGCGCTCGACGAGGCTGACATCTACGCTTTCGGGCCACAGCAGGCCGAGGCCCGCATCGAGACCGACAAGGCGTTTCAGCGGCGATTCATGGCCGAGCACGACATCTCGGGCTGTCCGGCGTTCGAAACGTTCGACGACCCCGAGGCCGCCTGTGAGTACATCGACAGCAACGGGGGTGACCTGGCGGTCAAACCCGCCGGGCTAACCGGCGGAAAGGGCGTGAAGGTGGTCGGTGACCAGGTGACGCCGGCGGAGGCAAAGGAGTACATCCGGAAGTCCGGCTACGAGCGTCTCGTGCTCGAGGAGCGTCTCGTCGGCGAGGAGTTCACCGTCCAGGCGTTTGTCGCCAACGGCGAACTGCGCGTCACGCCCGCGGTACAGGACCACAAGCGGGCCTACGAGGGGGACGAGGGGCCAAACACCGGCGGGATGGGCTCGTACACCGGCACCGGGCTCACCCTCCCCTTTCTGAGCGAGGAGGCGTATCTCGACGCGGTCGACATCCTGCAGGAGACCGTCGACGCGCTGTCGGGGTACAAGGGTATCCTCTACGGGCAGTTCATGCTGACCGGCGAGGGTGTCAGGGTCGTGGAGTTCAACGCCCGCTTCGGTGATCCGGAGGCGATGAACACGCTACCCGTGCTCGGGACAGACCTGCTCGAGGTGCTCGTCGCGGCCCGGGAGGATGACCCGCTCCCACAGCTGACGTTCGAACCGCAGGCGACCGTCTGCAAGTACGCCGTGCCGTCGGGCTACCCGACAGACCCCGAGGGAGGAACCCGCCTCGACATCGACGAGGAACGGGCCGGGGACGCCCTGCTTTACTACGCGAGTGTCGACGAACGCGAGGACGGTATCTACACGACCACCTCGCGCGCCTTTGCCGTCGTCGGGGTCGGCGAGTCCATCGCGGCCGCAGAGGCGCTCGCCGACGGGGCACTCACGGCTGCCGGCGAGAGTGGACTGCGGGTTCGTCACGACATCGGCACGTCACAGCTGATTCAGGAGCGTGTCGACCACGTGGCGTCACTGCGCGGGGAGTGAGTGTGTCGGCCCCGGTGAGCGGGAACGGCTATACAGCTCCGGTGTGTATCTGCCGGCGATGAGTGACCACACGGACGACGGCTGGTTCGCGGGGCTCGACCGTGGTGACCCCGACGGGGCCCGGGCCGCCATCGAAACCGGAACCGCCGAGGAGCCGGCTGACTGGCCTGCAGCGGCCGTCGCGGCCGGGTTCGCGAGCGACGAGTCGGACTACTACACGGCGCTGCACGAGGCGAGTCTCCGGGCCACGCGCGAGGCGGTCCGGGAGCGCGAACAGGCCGACGACAGGCAGTTACTGCACAGCGTCCGCGCCCTGGACGACTGTGCCCGGATGGCGAATGAGCTCACGGAGCGGGTCGCCGAGTGGGCCGGGACACAGGACCCCGAGGCCGACGTCGACATCGGCTACGTTCGGGAGCTCGCGGCACGGGAGCCACAGACACCCGCGACCGAGCGGGTCGGTTCACTCGCCGACCGGGTCACCGACCTGGACGACGAGCAGACCCGGTTGCGCGCGTACATCGAGCGGACCGCACCCGAGGTGGCACCGAACTTGTCGGCGCTCGCCGACCCGGTGCTCGCGGCACGGCTGATCGGGCTGGCCGGTGGGCTGGAGGCGCTCGCGAAACAGCCCGCCGGCACGGTGCAGGTGCTCGGTGCCGAGGAGGCGCTGTTCGCGCATCTACAGGGTGGCGCCGACCCGCCGAAACACGGTGTCATCTACACCCACGAGGCCGTCCACGGCACCGACCCCGAGCACCGGGGGTCTGCCGCCCGTGCCCTGGCGGGGAAACTCGCCATCGCAGCCCGTATCGACCACTACAGCGGGGACTACCGGCCGGAGTTGGCGGCCGACCTCGAGGAACGTATCGAGCGCATCCGTGCGCGTGGTTCGTCGTGAGCGAGAGCAACGGGCTCCCCACGGGTGTCGAGTGGCGGCGTATCGACGGGGAACGGGGGCTCGCGACACGGGGGGAACCGGTGTACGGCGAGCCAACAGAGGGGTCGTGGCGGCGCTGGGAGCCCCGGCGCTCGAAGCTCGGTACGCTGCTCGCCCGGGGTGTCGACACCGGGTTGAGCGGCGGTGAGACGGTGCTTTACCTGGGTGCGGCGAGCGGGACGACCGTCAGCCACGTCGCGGACTTCGCGGGACCGACCTACGCCGTCGAGTTCGCTCCCCGACCGACCCGGGATCTGCTCGCTGTCGCCGAGCGTCGAGAGAACCTGTTTCCGCTGCTCGCCGATGCCCGTCAGCCCGAGCGGTACGCACACGTGGTCGAACCGGTCGATATCGTGGTTCAGGACGTCGCGACGAGGGGCCAGGCCCGTGTCGCGCGGGCGAACCGGCGGTTCCTCCGCGAGAGCGGTCGGCTGGTGCTCGCGGTAAAGGCCCGCAGTGAGGACGTCACGCGGGACCCGACTGCTGTCTTCGACGACGTGCTCGCGGAGCTCTCGGAGAGCTACGAGGTGCTCGCGACCGAGCGGCTGGAGCCACTGCACACAGACCACCTCGGTGTCGTCGCGCGACCGCTGTGACGGCTCCCGTGTCGTCGTCAGGCCGGGCCGGGGCTGCGAGAGCGGAGCAGTCCGACCACCGCGTAGACAAAGGGCGTGTCGAGCGCCACCAGCCCGAGTTTGAACAGGTACTGCCCGACCAGCAGGTCGAACACGACGTCGAGGGGGAGTCCCTGGAAGAGCGCGAACGCGACAGTAATGAAGATGACCGTGTCGATGAGCTGACTGGTCGCTGTCGAGGCGACGTTGCGGAGCCACAGGCGGTCACCGCCCGTGTACGTCTTGAGCCGGTGAAAGGCGAGCACGTCCCAGTTCTGGCTGACGATGTACGCGAGGAGGCTCCCGGTGACGACACCGGTACTCGCCGCGAGGGTGTCGGCAAACGGCTCCTGTGCGACGTTGGAGGCCCCGGAGATGGGAGCCCAGATGGCGAGCCACACCAGCGCGAGCAGCACGAAGTTCATCAGAAACGCCACGTTGACCAGGGCCTGTGCGGCGCGTTTGCCGTAGAGTTCGGCGTAACAGTCCGAGGCGAAGAACGTGAGCGCGTAGGCAAACACCGCCGCGGGAACGAGTATCTCGCCCCCAGTCACCGGGAGACTCACCGGGAGTTCCACGGAGATGACCTTCACGGCGGTCACCTGTGCCGCGACCAGCGCCGTGACAAACAGCGCCGCCAGACCGAGCTGAGAGACTGTGAGCCGCACTGTCGTCGGGTTCGACCCGGTCCCGGTGTCAGTTGCCATCCTGCCCCGCGTCGTCGAGTCGGCCGTGACGGGCGTCGATACTCCCGAGCAGGTCGAGCCGGATAGACGTCCGGACCGCCCCGCTCCAGTTGACGAGCTTGCCGTCCTCGCCGACGTGTCTATCCAGGTCTGTGAGCCGTTCTGCTGGAACCCCGCCTGTGTTGGGCATGTGTTCGCCTGCGAGCACCGCGATAATATAACGCCCGATTCCGGCACGTGTCCGTCCGTGTGACCGGAGAACACAGTGTGGTACGGCTCCTCGGGGAGCACCGGTCGCCGCGCCGGTCACCGCCCGCCTCTCGGGCGCGTCGTCGGTCGGATCGGCGTCGGTCGGGCCGGGTCCAGACGCACCCGTTAAGTGCGCTCGGAACAACTAGAGTGTATGAGTGAAACAACGGACTTAGAGGAGTTACGCCGCGGGACCGACCTGGTGAAGCGCGGGTTCGCAAAGATGCAGAAGGGCGGTGTCATCATGGACGTGGTGAACGCCGAGCAGGCGCGCATCGCCGAGGATGTTGGTGCGGTGGCGGTGATGCACCTGGAGTCGGTTCCGGCCGACATCCGCAAGCGCGGTGGCGTCGCCCGGATGGCCGACCCGGCGGCGCTCCGCGAGGTAATCGACGAGGCGTCGATTCCCACGATGGGTAAGTCCCGTATCGGGCACACGAAAGAGGCCCAGATTCTGGAGGCCGCCGGTGCGGACATGATCGACGAGTCCGAGGTTCTGACCCCGGCCGACGACCGGTACCACATCGACAAGCGGGAGTTCACCGCCCCGTTTGTCTGTGGCGCCCGGAACCTCCAGGAGGCGCTCCGGCGTATCGACGAAGGGGCGGCGATGATCCGAACAAAGGGTGAGGCCGGCACCGGTGACGTGAACCAGGCTGTCCACCACCAGCGCAACATAAAGAGCTCTATCCGGAAGCTCGAGGGAATGACCCACGAGGAACGCAAGAAGTGGGCCCGCGAACACGAGGCACCGAAGGAACTCGTCCACGAGACCAGCGAGCGCGGACGTCTGCCGGTGGTCAACTTTGCCGCCGGCGGTATCGCCACGCCCGCCGACGCCGCCCTGATGATGCATCACGGCTGTGACGGTATCTTCGTCGGGTCGGGTGTGTTCGGTGCCGAGAACCCCCGTGCGATGGGTCGCGCGATCGTCGAGGCTGTCAACAACTGGGACGACCCCGAGGCCCTCGCCGAGGTCGCGTCCGAACCCGGCAAGGGCATGAGCGGTGACGCCAACGCCGACCTGCCCGAGGAAGAAAAGCTCCAGCACCGCGGCGTCTGAGCCACGGACCGCCCGGTATCAGACTGGGCGCGACGACGCCGACAACACTCTATACGAGGGAGACGACAGGTATCTCCGACCCGTCTCAACTACGCTCACGGATGAACTCCTGCACCGTCGAACTCACGAACTGTTCGAGACAGGAGAGCTGTGACAGAACCGAGTGGAGATACGCCGCCGCGGCCTCGGAATCGTCGATGCTGTACTCCTTTGTCTGGACTCTCTCTTGACAGAGCAGAACCCCCTCTGCTTCGAGAGAGTGCAGATGCGGGTAGACAGTCCCGGGGCTGAGTTGGACGCCAAACCGGTGTGTGAACTCCCGGATAATATCCATACCGTTCGCCTCGTCACAGCGAAAGAGAATGGCGATGATGAGTTCGTCAAGATACTCACTTACGAACGACCGGTCGAGATGGACAGCTCCCGCTGGGAGGTCGTTGGAACGACCGTCGGTCTCGTCGGATTCCTCTGGTTGTTTGAACTGTTGTTCAACCCTATCTGTGAACTCGGAGAGGAGCGCCTCCAAGTCGTCGTCAGTCACGCTTGGCACCCATCTATGATGAGCGAGCGGAACCGCTGCTTGCCCCCGCGCACCTGTCGTTCACGCTCTCTGCGGTCGGTTGTTGTGATTGTTATCATAATGGATTACGAGATACCCGCTATTAGACGGGATACAATCACCGCATATATCTATTCGGACTTTGCTATCGTATTTGATAAACACTGGGGTGTCTACACGGAATCAAAACTCCCGAATCGTTTACCGCCACACACGAGCAGCCACACAGCGCCAACACCGAGCCTATCAACCCATCAGACGGTCGTTTCCGGAGTTGATAAAAAACAATAGAAGGGTTCGGAGAGTAACCAGTACTCAGAGTTCGCTACCCTGCAACTCACTGCGCTTGAACCGCTGCTGGAGTGAGTAGCCCTGTACCTCACCGGACGGGGAGAGGTGGAGTTCGTACCGGCCGATCATGTCCTGTGTGTCCGGAACGGCGCTGCGCTCGACAACCTCGAAGACCGCGCGCCAGCCACCGTTGTCCGACCGTTCGACGGCGGTAATACCGTCGAAGGGGTGACCGAGTAGCGTCTCCGAGATGTCCGCGACCTGCTCCCGAACGTCTAGAACCCCGAGTTCCTCGGCCTCGCTGTCCCCAGAGGCTTCGTCCAAATCGCTCTCTGTCTCGGACTGGGGGTCGTGACTCACCGGCCGTCACCACCGCTCGTGTTGAGTGTGTCGACAACACAGTCGCTGGCGGCCGCGAGCTCCTCTCTGTTGGAGACTTTCGACGCAAGAACGTCCGTCATCACCTCGGTAAACAGGCTGTCGTCTCGCTCGGCGGCTGGGACCGTTGTGAGCCCCTCCGCGGCAATAATCGCGGCGCGCGTGCCAAGGGTCCAGTCGAACTCTTCTCGAACAGTGCGGACGACCTCGACACAGCGCTCGGCGAGGTCCTCGGGGGCGGCCGGAACGTGTGAACGGACTATCTTCACCTCGGTCTCGAACCCGTAGTAGTCCATGTAGACACCGACGAGACGGTCGAGCAGGGCGTCCTGTGGCTCGTGAACACCTGCGTACTCGGTTCCGTTCGAGGTGAGGATGGCACGGAACTCGGGGTGGACCTCGACGAGCCGGTCGTCACCACGCTGTCCAGGGAGTTCGAGCACCCCCTCCTCGAACACGGAGAGGAGTGTGTTGTTCGCGGCAGGTTTGGTCCGCGAGAACTCGTTGTAGACGAGTGTCGCGCCCTCTCGAACGGCGACGGTGAGCGGGTTATCGACCCAGCGGTCCCGGACGATATCAGTGCTTTTCGTGACGTTATGAATGTAGTTGTCACGGATAGAGACGCGCTCCTGTTCGGCGTAGTCACCGACCAGATCTGTTGTCTCCAGGTCGGCGTCACCGTTTATCCAGACAACAGGCCGGTCCCGCTGTGTGGCGGCCCGCATCGCGAGCGCTGTCTTCCCGCACCCGGTCGGTCCGATGAGGTGAACCGGCCGGTCGACTGACAGCCACCGCTCGATGCGTCCCGTAACCGCCTCTGTCTCCGGGCTCTCCACGAACGAGTCGAGGACACTGTCGAGGTCACCTGTTCCTATCGACCCGTCGGACGCTTCCGTTCGAGAGGTGGGGGTCTGGCCGCCCGCTGATGGACCCCCGTGTCGGTCCTGTCGGTTCTTCTCCGTCCTGCTGTCCCGGATCTGCGAACCGCGGACCTTCCGCTCGTGGCCATCTCGTCGGGCCATTACTCCTCACCCGGGTACAGCGACACGTCGGGACCATGCTCGCTCTTGTACTCCTCCATCGACATGCCGTGGGTCTGGAGATGTGACTCGGTGATAGCCTGGTAGTACTCCCCACAGACTGCACACTCCACCATCCCCTGTGGCGTGTCATCGCCCCGTTCATCCAGCTCTACCTCGGTCTCCACCTCACCGGT
>JAQCNM010000044.1 GCA_028275025.1 Halovenus sp. | reverse complement strand
TGCTCGGTGAGTGACACCGGCCTCGACACACCGTCTCACAGGCCGACCGGCGGGGGGTCTGCTCGGTTGTGCAGTCACGGGGAGCTACTCCGCCGACTGCGGCTCCGGAGTCCGAAACGTACTTTACGTTTAGCTGGCTACACCCCATTGCGTGTCCGGGCTGGGGTAATGGTATCCTTTGGGCCTGTGGCGCCCAAGACGCGGGTTCGATTCCCGCGCCCGGACTGTTCTCGACCGGTATCGCCTGCCGACACCGGGGTGGCGTCTCGCTCGTCCAACGGCCCCGGGCCGGCAGTCTTAGGTGGCTGCCAGCCACAGAGAGCCACATGGAACCGGATCTCTCGGCGCTCGACGAGCACTTACACAGACTGGACGTGGACGGCTACCTCATCGAGGCCGACTCGGAGGAGGCAGACCAGTACTACCTCTCCGGGTTCGACGCCCCCGACCCGTTCGTGACGCTGTACGACGGTGCGGTGCACCTGCTGTTCGGGCGGAGTCTCGAGTACGGGCGTGCACTGCGCGAGGCACGCGCGGAGACGGTCGAGCGTGGGTCTGATTACGACTACGAGCGACGTGTCGAGGCCCACGGGCGACACGAGGGCTGGAGTCGGACACTCGCGGCGTTTCTCCGGGCCTACGGTGTCGAGTCGGTGGCGACGCCGCCGCGGTTCCCGTTACAGACCGCCGACGGTCTCCGGGGACAAGACATCGCGGTCCAGGCCGACGACGAGGGTGTCGTCACCGAGATACGCGCCTCGAAAGCCGACGAGGAGGTCGAGTACGTCCGTCGAGCACAGCGGGCAAACGAGGCGGCGATGGGCCGTGCGGAGGCGCTGCTGGCAGGGGCGACCGTCGAGAGCGGTGTGCTCCACCACGAGGGGGAGCCACTGACGAGTGAGCGGGTAAAAGAGGAGATCGAGGTGACACTGCTCCGGCACGGCTGTGCGCTCGACGAGACAATCGTCGCCTGTGGGACCGACGCCGCCGACCCTCACGAACGGGGGAGCGGCCCGCTGGCGGCCGGCGAGCCGATTATCGTCGATATCTTCCCCCGGAGCAAACAGACCCGGTACCACGCCGACATGACCCGGACGTTCTGCCGGGGTGACCCGACAGAGACCGTTCGAGAGTGGTATGACCTGACCGCCGAGGCAAAACAGGCCGCCCTGGCGGCTGTCGAACCCGGTGCGACCGGCGAGGCTGTTCACGCCGCCGCCTGTGACGTCTACGAGGCGGCCGGACTCCCGACGCTGCGTGCCGACCCCACCGCCGAAACCGGGTTCATCCACAGCACGGGTCACGGAGTCGGTCTCGAGGTGCACGAACTGCCACACGTCGCGGAGAACGCCGGCGAACTCCGGCCGGGACAGGTCATCACCATCGAACCGGGGCTGTACGACCCCGAGGTCGGTGGTATCCGTCTCGAGGACATCGTCGTGGTCACCGCAGACGGGTACGAGAACCTCACCGACTACGAGGAGTCACTCGCAATCTGAGCCGTCCGTCCTGACCCGCACGTGGGTCGTGACGGAATTTATATTTTTCTCTGACATTTACGGAGTGTGCTAGACGAGACCTCTGTGGCCGTATCGGGAGGCGGGACTCGGATTCCCGGTGAACCGGCCGCCACACTGTGGCAAATGTTACCTTGAGGTTCGTAAGGCTTTTTAGAGTCGTCTCCGTGTGTCGGTGTATGTCACGCGACATTGACCGCACTAATGGCCCCGCAAACGCTCTCAGCCGCCGGCAGTGGCTCGCGATGCTCGGTGTCGGGAGCGCTACGGCTCTCGCTGGCTGTCTCGGGGGCGACGGTGACGACGAAGGGAATGGTGGCGAGAACGGTGGCACGAACGGCGGTGAGAACGGTGGCGAGAACGGTGGCACGAACGGCGGTGAGAACGGTGGTGAAAACGGCGGTGAGAACGGTGGCGAGAACGGCCAGTCACAGGTTCCTGCCGTCTCCGGACGGTACAGAACGAACTCCTCCGCATCGTTCGAGACCCTGAACCCGGTGTACAACACCGAGGCCGGTGCGGGAACCGCTATCGGGCGTGCGCTCGATCAGGGCTACACGTTCACACCCGACAACGAAGTGTTCCCGCTGTTGTACGACCTGAGTACCGACAGTGGTGAGGTCTGGGTGTTCGACGTCCGTGAAGACCTCCAGTTCAGTGACCCGTACGGTCAGGTTACCGCACAGGACTTCGTCTACTACATCCAGGAAATCCACAAGGGCCCGTTCAACTCGGCCAACTCCTCGGAGTGGACTGAAGAAATCAACGTCGTCCAGAACGGCGAGTTCGAGTTCCAGGCCGAACTGCCGAACTCGCAGCTTCTCTGGCCCGAGACGTTCACACCACTCGAGTACCCCGTTCCGCAGGGCCTGCTCGAGCCGTACGTCCAGGAGGAAGACGACGAGGGGCTCCAACAGGACAGCGAGTTGCTCGAGCTTCAGTTCACCGGGAACCTCGGTCCGTTCACCCTCGACGAGTGGAACCGTGGTGCCGGAACCAGCTACAGCCGCAACGACGACTACTACATCCAGAACCTGGACTACGGCCCGGATCTGTTCGCCGAGGCCCCGTACTTCGAGGGGGCGGACATCGAGGTCGTGTCGTCACAGACCTCACGTCTCAACCAACTGTCGACCGGTGAGGTGGACGCCTCCGCTATCCCGGCACCCCGATTCCAGGAGTTCCAGGACAACCCCAACGTCAGCGTTCGACAGATTCCACAGCCGTTCAACTCGCTCACCGCGTTGAACATGCGCGACAACGGGTGGACCGGCGG
>JAQCNM010000040.1 GCA_028275025.1 Halovenus sp. | reverse complement strand
TGGGACTCGGTGTCGAGCACAGACTGGAACCGCCCCGACCCACGGGCCACCTGTCTCCGTCCGTTCTCCAGTCCGGCTCTCATACTCTGTTCTGCCGCGGCATCCGCGAGACGTTCGCACGCGGCCTCGAACAACCCGTTCGCCTGCAGGGTGAGAAACCCCCGAACCTGCTGTTCGAGTGTCGCCGGGGTGGCCTCTCTCTCGTCGTCAGTGCCGTTGTCGGTGTCGTCGTCGGTGCCGTTACGATCTGTCGGTGCCGCTGTCGGTGTCGTCGTTGTTCGTGCACCCGGCGAGGAGGGCGGTCAGGGCGGTCCCCGCACCCGCGAGAAACCGCCGCCGGTTCGACTCTACACAGCGTCGAGTGGAGGGTGTTTTGCTGCTGGCGCGGCTTCATCGTCTGTTTTCGGGTTAGGGCCCGGGGGATAACTGCTGACTCTGTATCGCGATACAGTCGAGTATGCGACACGGCGTGTGGGCTGGCCGTCCCCCGGAGCGGCGGGTACCTGGCAGCGGCCGCAGCGCCGGTCGACGGGTCGAGCGGTGTGAGACGTGGTCACGCGGAGAAACTCGCCGAAACGTGTTTTACCGGTGCCACGAAACGCCGGTATGGACGAGACAGGGACACCGGAGCCAGAGCGGTTAGACCACGAGACGTCCTCCGGAGACGCACCCGTAACGGAGTTCGCGACCGGTGCGTTCGAACTCGTCACTGTCGAGCCGCGTGTCGCGATTCTCGATGCGCTCGCCACCTACCAGGCAGAGAACCCCCGGGAACCTACACTCGGGTTCACCGAACTCCGGGAGCGGGCCGCTATCGAGGACTCGGGAAACTTCAGCTACCACCTCGAGAAACTCAAACCGGCGTGTATTAAACGGACCGATGAGGGGTACAGCCTGACCTGGTCGGGGCGGTCACTCGTCGGTGTCCTCCGGGCTGGTGTCGGTGCCAGAACGACGCGGGGACCGGTCACGCTGGACGCGACCTGCGGTATCTGCGGGACCGAACTCACGGCAAGCTACGAGGACCGACTCCTCTCGGTGACGTGTGCGAACGGCCACAGGTTCCCCACCGACGACCTCCCGCCGAACGCCGTCTCGGGGCGACCCATCGACGAGGTCATTACTATCCAGACACGCCGGACGCGACACCACCTCGACCTGGTCCGTGAGGGGGTCTGTCCGGCCTGTTTCGCCACCGTCGAACTCGAGTACGAGGTGCTAAACTCGCCCCGGGCCGCCCACATCCTGATTGCGACCTGTGGGGACTGTGGACGGGTGTCGAGTTCGACGATAGGCTCGTACCTCCTCACCGAACCGGTCGTGGTGGCGTTCTACCACGACCACGGCGTCGACCTCACAGAGACACCGTTCTGGGCGGTGGAACTGACGATCGCCGACCCGACGGTCCACTCCGAGGAGCCGCTCCGACTGTCGCTGTCGGTCGAGCGCGACGGCGAGCGGCTGACCCTGTTCGTCGACGAGCACGCACGGCTGCTCGACAGTGACCGGACTACGGAGTGACCCCCCGTAGCAGGGCGCGTGGGGAAAACCGGCCACGTTCACCCGAGTGAGTGGTCTACAGACCGAGCGGCCACGTGTTCCTCCAGACCCTTCACAGTCGGCTCGAGCATCTCTGGTAGCCCCCGTTCGGCCTCCGCGTCCGGGACCCAGTCGTCGGGGGCGAGATAGTCCCCGACTTCCTGAACCGTTGCAGTATCCACGTCGCGGTACTGACAGACCGACCAGATCGCTGCCGACTCCATGCACAGGGAGACAACACCCTCGTCCCGGTAGTGGTTGATCTCCGGGACTGTCTCGCGGTACATCGCACTGGTCGTCCACGTTGTTCCTCGCGGGGTTTCGAACCCGGCCTGCGAGAGCGTCGCGTCGAGACGATCAACGAGCGGGTCCGTCGCTGTGACCGGCTTCTCCGCCGGGAGATAGTGGTAGGACACCCCTTCGTCGCGGATAGCATCCGTCGGGAGGATGGCCGCGTCCGGTGCGATACCCTGCTGGAGCGCGGCACACCCGCCCAACATGACGACCACCTCTGCTCCCGCGGCGATGACGTTCTCTGTGAGCGTAGCACTGACCGGGGCACCGATACCCGATTCGTGAACCGGGACGTACCCGACTGTCTCGGAGAGCCGTTCCACGTCTTGCCCCCGCACCACCGTAGTCCGAGAGGTGGCTCGCTCCCGCGCCACGTCGGTGAGTTCGGTCTGATAGCCGAGAACGACCGCAGGCGGTACGTCCGGCAGTCCGTCGCCCTGCTCCGCGACAGCATCCTGCGGTGAGAACAGGGCCTCGGCGTCGTGCTTACTCTCGTAGTTGGGTATCATACCATGACGTTCTGTGGGGCGATATATCGACGTTGGGGTCGGTC
>JAQCNM010000034.1 GCA_028275025.1 Halovenus sp. | reverse complement strand
GCGGCAGGCAGTCAATCGGTGAGGTCGACGGTGTGGTCGGACTGGAGCCAGGCACTCGGTACCTCCCGGTCGTAGATGACGGTGTCCTCGTCACTGATCTCGAGCAGCCCGTATCTGTCGTCTGGTTCACCGGCGGTGTCGGGTACTTGGTCCGTCATCTCCTGTGGATTACCTCTGCATGTGATGATTTGGCATGCACCGATATAAACCTTTTCTGGCCAGGTGACGACTCCACAGTCCACCACGGGATCATAAAGACGGGGGTGTGCGCTCACCGTTTATTAACAATCCGAGGGTACCGCGGGTGTCGCTCCGGGGGTGCAGGTTGGCGTGTCGGAGCCCCGACGCCGACGGCGGTCTCGTGTGGTCTCCTCCGGTGAGAGAACGGGAGCTTCAGGGGCTCACAGCGAGCCCTGAAGTTCGTCGAACTGGTCGGGGTCGTGGCCGTACAGCACCGTCGCGTCGGTGCGTCGCTCGCGGTCGCGGAGCCGTCGTAGGCTCTCTGCCTGTGCCCGGGAGTCGTACACCAGGCTCGCACTCATCTCGCGGCCCTGCTCGTAGTTCGCCGCCAGAAAGGCAACGTCACCGGCGACAACGAGGTCGTCTGTCTCGCGCTGGACGTGTGCGCCGAGCAACCCGGGGGTGTGACCGGGCACGTGGAGCAGTTCGATACCCGGGAGCAGTTGCCGGTCACCGTCGACGACGCGCCAGTCGATGTCGCGGTCGAAGTCGGCCGCGAGGTAGGCGTCGCCACCGGCCGGGCTGTTCGCACTGAGGTAGGCGTGTTCGAGTTCGCGCCGGTGGACGTACACCGGAACGTCTCGACTCTCGAACTGGGCCAGTCCGCCGGCGTGGTCGAGATGCAGGTGTGACTGAACGACCAGGTCGATGTCGTCGAGCCCGTAGCCCACCTCGTCGAGCGCGGTCTCGAGGTCGTGGTCGGCCGCGTCGGTGTGGGCGAACGCCTCGAACAGCGGTTGCGGCCAGTAGCCGTCGGCCGCCTCGGGATGTGACCCGGTGTCCCAGAGCACCGTCCCGTCGGGGTGGTCGACGAGCAGATTCCAGACGGCGTACTCCTCGTAACGCAGTTCGGGAGACTGGTTGCTGTGGACCGCAGCTACCTCGGCGTCGAGTGCGAAGTTCAGGTCGGCCCGTATTCGGCCCCTGTCGAGCAGATGGAGCTCCATACGCGAGTATCGAACCGTCGCTGGGTATGTACGTTGCGCATCGGAGAACTGACCCGAGACGGCACGACGGCCCGTGACCGGGCACAGAGAGCCCGACAGACACATACTGGTGCAGACCAACAGAGTGTATGGAACGACTCGCCCCGGACCACGTGCCGGTGTACGAGACTGACACGGAGCAACGGACGATCTGGGAGCGGTGTGTCGAGCGCGAACAGCCGGTTGTCGCGATCCGAGACGCCCGTCGCGGCCACATCGTCAGGTACGACCTCCAGCACCTCGGGGTCGAACTCGACGGGCAGGCCGTGCGCACACTGCGTGAGCGCACCCGGCGGTGGCGCTCGTACCCCACCGGAACCGACCCGATCTCCGAGACCGAGGGGGTCGGCGGTGAGGCCGGCCCGGTCTCCGGTGACCTCCACACACAGACCGAACGCGACGCCCGCGACCTCGCCGCCGCGCTCTCGGCGCTCGTGTTCGACCGGACGAACTGGAGCTGAGCACGCGCAGTCTGTCGCGGAGCAGGGGGCATATATGCCGTCCGGGGTTACGACCAGTCGATGACGCGAATCGACGTTGTCGACAACCACGGGCAGTTTACCCACCTCGAACAGCGGGCGCTCCGGGACCTGGGTGTCGATGTCGACCTGGTCGACAACGAGACTCCGCCGGCCGAGATCGACGCCGACGGACTCGTGCTGTCCGGCGGCCCGGAGATCGACCGCACGGGCAACTGTCAGGCGTATCTCGACCTCGGTATCCCGGTACTGGGTATCTGTCTCGGGATGCAGGTGATGGCGACGGCACTCGGAGGAGCGGTTGGCTCCGGCAGGTACGGTGGCTACGCCGACGTCACGGTCGAGGTAACCGACACCGACGACCCGCTCGTTGGCTCACTCGCCCCCGAGACTCGTGTCTGGGCCAGCCACGCCGACGAGGTCACCGAGGTACCACCGGGGTTCGACCGCACCGCACGGAGTGACGTCTGCGGTGTCGAGGCGATGAGTGACACCGACCACGACCGGTACGGTGTCCAGTGGCACCCCGAGGTAGCCCACACCGCGGAGGGGGACGTGGTGTTCGAGCGGTTTCTGGCCCGCTGTGAGTGATACGTTCGACGGGCCCGCCCGGGCGGGCAGGGCTGTTCGACTGTGAGCTCACTCGGACACGCTGAGGCGAACGGGCGACACGCCAGCCACGCAATCGAGGCCGGCCTGTATCTAGCTGGTCGACCCGACGAGCCTCGGAGCGGTGCTCGGGCCGCTCGGGCCGGTCGTCGGCGTGGCCGTCTGCTCGGCGTGACATGCCCGCTGGCACACTCGCCCGACGTTACCGAACTGCGAGGAGAGCGCCCCGCTTTAGCCCGGGGAGGATATCAATCGACAGCCAGTGTGGTCTCCTCGATCTCGGTCGCGTAGGCCTCCACAACCGCCGGGTCGGCGTGGTCACCGAGTTTCTCGGCCAGGCGGTCACGCAGGTGGTAGTCGTACCGGCCACGACCGACGTGGACGACGAGACCACGGGTGCGGAGTGTCCGATTGTGGGCGTACGCCCGCGTCCGGTCGCCACCACCACCGGCCGCGAAGTGGGCGTTCTGCGCCGAGGCCGGCCCCTCCTCGCGGTAGAACGCGAGCATCCGACGGGTCACCGTCTCGAGCCCACCGACCTCGGCTTTTAGCTCCCGGACGACCAGCGGCTCCTCGTCTGGCATCGTCACCGGCTCCGTCTCCGTCTCCGTCTCCGTGTTCGACCCGGTCTTACCCGTCACGCCGGTCGTGTCGTCCGCCACACCGCCGTCGGTGCTGTCGGACTCGACGTGTGTCTCGTCTGCCCCGGTCGCGCCGGCCTCGGCGAGTGCAACGCCCGAGTACACCTCGCGTTCTATCGCCTCGCGCGTGTCGGCTCTCGGGGAACCGTCACCCCGGGGGTCCGGTGTCTCTGCTAGCTTCGAGAGCAGCCGCCGGGCACTGAGCCGGCTCTCGGCCGCGGAGTCGTCTACCGGTTTCGCCGTCGCCGTCTCGTCCGGTGTCTCGTCGGTGTCTGTGTGCCCGACCCGGTCGTGCCCGGGCTCCCGCCAGCCACCCGGCCAGGCGGGTACCGACGGTAGCTCAACCCGCTCGGTGTCTGAACTGACACTCTCGGCATCCTGGTCGGTCGTCTGGGCAGCCGAACCGGTCGTCTCGTCGCGGCTGTCGTGTGTCGGTCGGTCACCGGAGCCGTCACGGACAGCCCGTCTGTGGTCGTCGGCAACCGACGGGTGGCTCGTGAGCGCGTCGACGAACTGCTCGGCGAGGCCCCGCAGGTTCCGTGCGTCCCGCAGTTCCCGTTCGAGTTCCTCGATACGAGTCTCCCTGCGGTCGAGCTCTGCCTCGAGTTCGGCGATGCGGTCCGCGCGGGCAGTCGCCTCGTCGGTTATCTCTGCCAGTTCCGCGACCAAGTCCTCGCTGACACTCTTTAGTGCCGGCCGCTCGACGTCCTCCAACCCGGGGGTCGCCCCCGCGTCGAACGTCTGCTTGCGGTGGAACTGCACCCGCTGAACGTCGTCGGTCCAGTCGGTGACGAGAAACCCCTCGCCGTCGTCCAGGCTCTCGACGGCGTCGGCGTACGTTCCGTCGAGGATGCGCCGGACCACCCGGGTGTCGTTTTGCCAGGTCAGGCGGTGCCAGAGGAGCCAGTCACACTGGGTGATAAAGTCCTTCTTCACGTCGGCCGGTCGCTGACTGACACCACAGAGGCCGAGACCGTGTTTGCGCCCCCGTTTGCCGATCTTGATGAGCATCTGCCCACACTCCCCGACCGACCCCTGCTCCGGGATGTACTCGTGGATCTCCTCGACCAGGAGCAAAAACGGCTGTTTCTGTTTTTTCGCCTTTGCGAACAGGCTCCGGGCGACCGCTGTGAGCAGGCGCTCGGCCACCGACTCGTCGAGGTAGCTCGACACGTCCAGGATAATGGGGACGTTCTGTTCGAGCGCCAGACCCGCCAGTTTCTCCGCGTGGTCGGTTGTGACCTGGATGTCACACTCCTCGTCCCCGCCGACGTGGAGTATCTCGTACTCCTCTTTCAGACCGTAGTACTCCCCGTCGATGTCGACGATGAGCAGTCCGAGTTCGTTGTCGAGGAGTCGTTCCGCGACGACACTCGCGGAGTTCGACTTTCCGCTCCCCGACTTCCCGGTGATGAACCCGCGACCCGTCAGCAGTTCGACGACCGGGAGCGACACCGACTCGCCAACAGATCGGGACCCGCCGGGGCCGTTACTCGTCTCAGCCACCGTGATACTCGTTCGCTCCTCTCCCATCACTCGGCTCTGTCTCTCCTGTCTGCACACATAAGTCATCGTCAGACGTGCGACAGACGGAGTCCGACCGCCGACAGAACGCACCGAGTCGGCGACACCGGGGCCACACGCGACGCACGATAGGGTGTACGATGAATATTTTTTTGGCTATCCAAAAATCGATTTTACAATAGCAGGGTTTATACCGATAGAGCGAGAAGTAAGACTGTAATGAGCACACAGAAAACTGTCCAACAGCAGTTCGGAACTGTCGAGGACAACCACCTTCGACTCGATACCGAGAAAGCAGAACAGATTGTCGACGCGCTGAACACGGACGTCGCGGCGCTGTACGTGCTGTACCACCAGCTAAAGAAACACCACTGGAACGTGACCGGTGCGGAGTTCCGCGACGTGCACCTGTTTCTCGACGAGGCCGCCGAGGCCGTCGAGGACGGGATCGACGAACTCGCCGAGCGGACCGGTGCGATCGGCGGCACACCGATCGCCGGCGCAAAGGCCGCCGAGGAACACGCCCCGGTCACACCCGAGGGTGCAGACGTCTACGACGTCCGGACGTCGCTGGAGAACGACCTCGCGATGTACGGTGACATCATCGAGACGCTCCGTGGCCACACAGAGCTAGCGACGAACCTCGGCGACCACACGACCGCCGAACTCATCCGTGGCATCCTCGTCGACCTCGAGGAGGACGCACACCACGTCGACAACTACCTCGAGAGCGACACCCTCGTGACCGAGGGCTCGATGGATTGAGCTTCTCTCACAGCTGAAGCCGTCGGCTTTCGCCTCGATTCCGTGGTAACGCAGGACAGCCGGTCTACAGCTTTTTTCGAGCGTCGAACTCACGAGTGCCCCCACCAGTGGACGGTATGACTACTCGATCGTGCGGGAAACAGAATAACGAACAGGGCGGTGTCACCCGACCGACACACAGCCGATAGCGAACAGACAGTTACAACAGGCCGGTCTTCTGGAGTTTCATCAGGTCCTCGGTGTCGAGGGTCTCGCCTTCCTTGAACTTCTGGTAGATCTCCTCGGCCTCCTCGCGGGCGGCCTCCTGTTTCTGTTCGCGCTCCTCGCGCTCTTCTTCTTCTTCTTTCTTGTCGAGTTCGCGCAGGCGCTTCTGGACCTCGACGAAGTCCTCGTGATGCTGGTCGGCGGCCTCCTGGACCTCGACGAACTCCTCGTGTTTCTCGTCGGCCCGGTCGCGGATGTCGTCGGCCTCGCGGTAGGCCTCGATCATCTTGTTGTGGTGTTTCTGGGCCTTGTCGGCGAGCTCGGTCACCTTCTGGTGGTGTTTCGAGGCCTCGGCACGGACCTCCTCTGCCTCTTCCTCGACCGATTCGAGTTCGTCGTCCTGGTCGAGTTTCTCCTCTTTTTCCTGGAGCTTCTCCCGTTTCGTCTCGATCTCCTCGATGAGCTCGCGCTCGTCGTCGGCGTCGAGCACCTCGGTCTGCTGTTTGAACTCGAGATCCTCGATCTCCTCCTCGAGCTCCTCGATCTGTTTGCCCTCGTCGATTTTCATCTCGTCTTTGAGCTCGTCGACGCGGTCGAACAGCCGGTTTGCCTCGGCGTTGAGCTCGTTGCGTTTCTCCTTGTGCTCTTGAACCTGCTCGTTGAGTTCGTCGCGTTTCTCGCGGTGTTCCTGTGCCTCGTCGACCTTCTCGCGGGTCTTTGCGTTGAGCTCGTCACGCTCGGAGGCCTTCTCGGAGGCGAGCTGGTTGAGCTCGTTACGCCGGTCGCGTAGCTTGCCGGCGACCTTGATGAGCTCTCCCTTTGATTTGTTCTCGATGTCGTCGTCCGTTACTCCGATGTTGTTCGATGTGTCGATTACGTTCGGCATAATTGAACCTCGGTGCCATACGGCGGCGGGGCTGGACAGCGACGCCTCTCCGTGAGTGCTGACACGGACAGTAATTTTTCCCTGTCATGCTGGGCGGAGTGCTGTACTGCCTGAACGCCCCACGCGTTCTGGTAACTATAAGTTCCGTCGTACTACTGTTAAATATTCCGGTCGGACGACGCCCGTGTCGAGTAGTTACACACGACAAACACCGCTCGCTGGGTACCCCAGGAAGACGTCGACCGCGTGTCCGGAGGGCTGTCGCTCGTACAGTTCGGAGGAGCCACAGGGTACACGAGACAGCGGTGAAGCTGCGGCTCCGGATGTCGAACTGCTTCGAGAGGCCGGAACAGGACCTGCAGGTTTTTTGCTCTCGGTGTCGGACCGGATACCAATGAGTGAGCACGAGTACGAGGCGCTCGGGCTGGTCGCGGGGCTGGAGATACACCAGCAACTCGACACCGAGACCAAGCTGTTCTGTGACTGTCCGACGACACTGCGGGACCCGGGCGCGGCCGAGCGGCGGTTCACCAGGTATCTCCACCCGACAAAGAGCGAACTGGGCGAACTCGACGCCGCGGCGCTCGAGGAGAGTCGGGTCGACCGGGAGTTCGAGTATCTCTCGTACAACAGCACCTGTCTGGTCGAGGAGGACGACGAACCGCCCCGGCGTGTCGACGACGAGGCGCTGACGACGACACTGGAGATCGCGGCACTGCTCGGGATGGAGCCGGTCGACCGGGCCCACGTCATGCGCAAGCTCGTTATCGACGGGTCGAACACGGCCGGGTTCCAGCGGTCGATGCTCGTCGCCACCGATGGCGTCGTCGAAACTGACGACGGTCCGGTCGGTATCGAGGACATCATGCTCGAAGAGGAGAGCGCACAGCGGGTGACCGAGACCTCGGCCGGGGTGCGTTACAGCCTCGACCGACTGGGGATTCCGCTCGTGGAGATCGGCACACGGCCGGACATCCACAGCCCCGAGCAGGCCCGCGAGGCCGCCGAACGCATCGGTATGTTGTTGCGCTCGACCCGGAAGGTAAAGCGTGGTCTGGGGACGATCCGACAGGACGTGAACGTCTCCATCGCCGGGGGTGCGCGCGTCGAGATAAAGGGTGTCCAGAGTCTCGACGACATCGACGACATCGTCCGCAACGAGGCCGAACGGCAGGTTGCGTTGCTCGATATCGCGGACCGACTCGGGGAGCGCGACGGGGCGGTCGGCGAGCCACAGGACGTCTCCGAGGTGTTTGCGAACACCGACAGCGGTGTCGTCGGGGAGGCGCTCGCCGACGGCGGTGTGGTCCGGGCGGTGCCGTTGTTCGGGTTCGACGGCCTCGTCGGGCGGGAACTGCTCCCCGACAGGCGACTCGGAACCGAGTTCGCCGACCACGCGAAACGCCACGGTGCGGGCGGTATCTTCCACACGGACGAACTCCCGGCCTACGGGGTCACCGCCGACGAGGTCGCGGCGGTGCGTGAGACGGTCGGCGCGGGGCCCGACGACGCGGTCGCGCTGGTCGCCGACGACCCCGAGACGGCCGAACTCGCGGTCGATGCGGTCGCCGAGCGCGCGGCAACCGCTGTCGAGGGGGTGCCCGAGGAGACCCGTGACGCCCTGGACGACGCCACCACGAGGTACCTCCGGCCGCTGCCCGGCGCGGCACGGATGTACCCCGAGACGGACGTGCCGCCGGTCGAACCGGACCTGGGTGAGATCGAGCGGCCGGAGCTGCTCACCGAGAAGGTGACACGGTACACGGGGCTCGGTCTCGACCGGGGGCTGGCCGAGCAGGTGGCCTACGGCGAGCGCGTCGGCCTGTTCGAGCGGGCCGTCGAGATGGGTGTCGACCCGACACTGGCCGCAAACACCCTCGAATCGACGGTGACAGAGCTCCGGCGCGACGGTGTGCCCGTCGAGCGTCTCGACGACGAGCAGTTCGAGGAGAGCTTCGAGTTGCTCGTCGCGGACGAACTCGCAAAGGAGGGGGTTCCGGAGCTACTGGCGGCGCTCGCGGCGGACCCCGGGCTGTCGGCCAGCGAGGCCGCACAACAGAAAGGCCTCGGGAGCGCCGACCGGGAGGCGGTTCGCGAGACGGTTCGTGAGGTTGTCGAACAAAACGGCGAGCAGGTCGAGGCCGAGGGGATGGGGGCGTTCTCGGCACTGATGGGCGAGTGCATGGGGGCACTGCGCGGCAAGGCCGACGGTGACGTCGTCAGCGACGTGCTCCGCGAGGAGATTCAGCGACACGCGACGGCCGACCGGTGAGTGAGAGACGAACCGACACAGACCGTCGAGACCACAGCGTTGAAGCGGTGGCCGCCGTAGATATCTGCCATGGGCCTGCGCGTGACGAACTCACTCACGGGCGAGCACGAGTCGTTCGAGCCAGCCGACCCGGACTCCGTGTTGCTGTACTACTGCGGGCTGACGACCTCGGACCCGGCACATCTCGGTCACGCCCGCGGGTGGGTCCACGTCGACGTGATGCACCGGTGGTTGGAGTGGCTCGGCTACGACGTTCGTCACGTCGAGAATCTCACGGACCTAAACGAGAAGATAGTCGCCCGTGTCGGCGAGAACGGCGACTCCGAGGCCACGGTCGCGGCGTCGTACGTCGGTGACATCATCCGGGATATGCGCTCGCTGAACCTCCGGCGGGCGGCGGTGTACCCGCGCGTCTCCGAGCATATTCCCGAGATAATCGAGATGATCGAGCAACTGCTCGAAACAGGACACGCCTACGAGGCAAACGGCTCGGTGTACTTCGACGTGACCAGTTTCGAGGGGTACGGGCGGCTCTCGAACCAGGATATCGGGGAGATGGACCCGCAGGGAACCGCCGCGGAGCGCTCGGAGAAGCACAACCCGGCGGATTTCGCGCTCTGGAAAGCCGGCGGTGTCGACCCCGAGGCGCTCACAGACCACCGCCACGAGGGGGCCGCACCACCGGCACAGGCGGCCGAGACCGCCGAGACGTTCGACGCACCGTGGGGAGTAGGACGACCGGGCTGGCACATCGAGTGCTCCGCGATGAGCACTACCCACCTCGACGACACCATCGACATCCACGTCGGCGGCCAGGACCTCGTCTTTCCCCACCACGAGAACGAGATCGCACAGAGCGAGGCCGCGACCGGTGACACGTTTGTCCGTTACTGGCTGCACGTGCGTCTGCTCCAGGCCAGCGACGAGGAGAAGATGTCCTCCTCGCTCGGCAACTTCGAGACTGTCGCGGAGGCGGTCGACAGCTACGGGGTCGACGTGGTACGGACGTTCTTGCTCTCGACAGCCTACAGCAACCCGGCGACCTACAGCGAGGCCACGGTCGACGAGGCCGAGACACGGTGGCACAGGCTCGAACGGGGGTACGACCGGGCTGTCGCGGCGGCCGACAGCGCCGACGCTCACAGCAAAGTCGAGGACGAACAGCTCCGGACGGCCGTTGCCAACACGCGGTCGGCGTTCGAGGCGGCGATGAACAACGATTTCAACACCCGCAAAGGGCTGACCGCGCTGCGCGAACTCGTCGCCGCGACGAACAGCCACGTCGACGCGACCGACAGTTACGACTACCGGGGGCTCCGGCGGGCAATCGAGACACTCGAGGAGTTCGGCGGCGGCGTGCTCGGGCTCTCACTCGGCACCCCCGACGGCGGAGACGTGAGTGTCGCAGAGGAGCTGGTAGAGCTCGTGCTCTCGGTGCGTGAACGGGAGCGGGCAGCCGGCAACTACGACCGGGCCGACCGACTCCGGGCCGACCTGGAGGCGCTCGGTGTCGAGGTGCAGGACACCGCCGACGGGGCCGAGTACCGCTTCGAGTGACGGTCACCCGCGCCGTTTTCAGACAGCCGTTCCCGGTCGTCGGGACCGGTCCGAGGGTCTGAATCCGGACACGGCCTCGAACTGAGCGGAGCGACCGGCCGACCGGGGGCGCCGTCGTCTACTGACACACGTTGTCACAGACGGACTTCGCCTCAATCTTTATCAGACCCCGGCGGTTATCTGTACTCGATGACAGACTCCGAGGAGTTGGGAGATCTGCCGCCGAGCGCAAAGCTCGTCTACAAGGTACTCGAGTACGACGGGCCGCTCACACAGAAAGGGATTGTCGAGGAGTCGATGCTATCTGCCCGAACCGTTCGGTACGCACTCGAGCGGTTAGAACGTATCGGTGTAATCTCGGAGGACGTTTACTTTGCAGACGCACGGCAGAACCTCTACGAGTTGACCGGGAACGACGAAACCGAGACCGAAACCGAGGCCGCTATCTCCGACTGAGCGCGGTCACAGCGCTTACTTCGACCCCGACCGTACCACCAGTATGCCAATTCCGAGAGACGACGCGGGGACACTCAGGCCACTCGCGTTTAGAGACCCCGAGGAGGTGCTCGACACCGACCGCCTGTACACAGTCTACGAGATCGCGCGACTGTTACAGGGGATAGAACCCGACACCGAACTCGACCCACAGACCGAGGGCATCCTGCTCGACTGGACGATACCCTGGATGCTGCAAAACGGCGAGGCGTTCGTGTTCGCCGAACCCGAGTCCACTGCCGAACCGGGCTACTACGGGCTCGCCACCGAGTGACGGGCTGTTTGCCAGCCCCGGGCGTTCGAGGTCGTCCGTCTGTATCGGCACAGAACCGTGTTCGGGACAGCAGGTTCAAGCATTAGCCCAGCAAACAAACGCTGTGGATAGACAGCGACTCGCCGAGGCGTTGGCGGCCGAGTTCGGCGGCGGCGACCGGACTGTGCGGACCGTCGCGCGTCAGGCCGGGGACCTCGCAGACTCCGGACGACTGGCCGCCGACATCGGGTACGAACTCACGACAGAGCGGGTGCTCGACAATCTCCGCGACGCCCCGGCGACGTACACACTCCGCAAGCGGTGGAACTGGTGGGTCGGCTCGCTCGAACTGGCATACGGCGACACCTACCGCCGGTTTCGCGTGCGGGATACCGCTGACTGAGCACCGACCGATTGGTCTCTCTCATTCGGCTCGCAGGGTGGTCCGCTATCGAGTGGTACAAGCCTCTCGCAGCCCTTTACTCGGTATGGACCTCGCGTTTCTGGGCGGTGCAGGGGAGATCGGGCGGAGCGCGGTGCTCGTCAACAACAGGCTCCTGCTTGATTTCGGACTGAAGACCTCGACACCGCTGCGGTACCCGCTCGATGCTGACCCGGAGGCGGTCGTCGTCAGCCACGCCCACCTCGACCACGCGGGCGCGGTACCGGCACTGCTCTCGGGTGACGCCCGGCCACCAGTCCACTGGACACCGCCGACCCGGGCGCTGTCGATGCTGCTCGCCAGGGACACACTGAAGCTCCACGGCAACACACCACAGTGCCGGTTCACCGAGACCAATCTCCGTCGGCTCACCCAGGTCTCCCGCACCCACGGTTACCGCGAGTCGTTCGAGACAGCGGGTCACGAGGTCACACTGTTCGATGCCGGTCACATCCCCGGCAGCGCACACGTACTCGTCGACGACGGGGAGACGCGCCTGCTGTACACCGGTGACTTCCACACCGACGACCAGCGTCTCGTCGCCGGCACCCGCGCCCGGCCGGCCGCCGACGTCGTCGTCACGGAGAGCACGTACGCCGACACGACCCACGAGAACAGAGACCGGGTCGAGCAACGGTTCGTCGAGAGCGCACGCACCGCCGTCTGGGAGGGTGGAACCGTCGTGGTGCCGGCGTTCGCCATCGGACGCACCCAGGAGATGCTCCTGCTCTGTGCCACAAACGACATCGACTGCTACGTCGACGGGATGGGCGTCGAGGTGACCCGTCGGCTCCGCCAGCACCCCGAGTTTCTCCGCGACGCCGACGCGATGGGACGGGCGAGTTCGAACGCCCGCACGGTGACCGGTCGGGACGGACAGCGCGAGCGCATCGCCGACACGAACACCGTCATCGTCACGACGGCGGGGATGCTCAGCGGCGGTCCCGCGCTCTCGTACATCCCCGAGATACGACAGCACCCGACGAACCGGGTGCTCTTGACCGGCTACCAGGTGGAGGGCACACCGGGTCGAGAGTTGGTCGATACCGGACGGCTCCCGATGGATGGGCGGGTCGTGCCGGTCAGCGCACAGGTCGACCAGTACAACTTCTCCGCCCACGCCGACCGCGAGGGGTTGCGCTCGTTCCTGCGTGACTACCGGGACGCGGAGACGCTTGTCGTTCACGGTGACGACTGCGAGGGCTTCGCCGACCGACTCCGGGAAGACGGCTACGACGCCGACGCGCCGGCGGTCGGCGACCGGGTGACCGTCGGATGACCACCGCCACACACCCCAGGTAGTGTCGGAACACGGCGTAGCTGTGAGGCGAGGGCCCGCCCTAGTCGCCGCTCGGGTCGCCGGCAGGCTCCTCGCCCCGGCCGGTCGTCGGTGTCGGGTCAGTCGTCGGCGTCGGCTTCGTCCCCGGCGTCGACTCCGCCGCCGGCATCGGCCTCGTCCTCAGTGTCGACCCCGTCGCCGACGAGTCGCGCGACTGCGTAGCCAGCGGCCCCCAGGCCGGCGAGCGCCGTGGGACCCATCCAGGGGTCGAACGTCCCGCCGTTGCTGTCACCGCCACCGCCGCCGTCGTCGCTCGTTCCGTCGCCGTCGTCGTCGGGTTCACGCCCGTCGTCGCCGTCGGCACTGTCGGTCGGGTCGATGGACTGGTCGGCGTACCGCCAGTCGTCGTGGTGGCCGAGGGTGCCGAGCAGGGCGCGAGAGCCTTCACTCGACCCCTCGACGGCCGCCGGGAGCGCGTAGACGGCGCCGTCACCGCTCCCGATGTAGACGGTCCCGTCGGCGACTGTCGGCGAGGCGGTCACCGGACCCCCGGTGTCGAACTGCCAGCGCTGTGCACCCGTTGTCGTGTCGAGGGCGTGAACGGCACCGTCGGCGTCCCCCACGAACACCGTGGTTCCGACGACAGTCGGCGAGGAGGTCACCGACGCGCCGGCATCGAACCGCCACCGCCGCGCACCCGTTGCCGCGTCCAGGGCGTAGAGGCCGGCGTTACTCCCGACGTATACCGTTCCCGACGCCACCGTGGGCGAGGAGTTGACCGCGGCGTCGGTGTCTGCGGTCCACCGCTCTCGTCCCCGCTCGGCGTCCAGCGCGTAGACGCGGCCGTCGCCGCTCCCGACGTACACCGTCCCCCCCGCCACTGTCGGCGAGGAGTTGACCGACCCGTTCGTCTCGGCCGTCCAGACCGGGTCGCCGTCGACCCGGTCGAGAGCGTACACGTCGCCGTCACCGCTCCCGACGTAGATTCTGTCGTCGACCACTGTCGGCGAGCCATCGGAGACGATACCGGTGTCGAACGACCAGAGCCGCCCGCCGGAGGCGGCCGCCAGCGCGTCGACAGAGCCCGCGGCGGTCTTTACCACGAGTGTCCCAGCGACCACCGTCGGCGACGCGTAGACACCCCGTTCGGTGTCGGCCGTCCAGTACTGCTCACCGGTGGCACCGTCGAGAGCGTACACCTGGCCCGTGGCGTCGCCGTCGGTGACCGTCGCGACGAACACCACCCCGTCGGCGGCCGTCGGTGACGCGATCACACCACCACCGGTCGAGCGTTCCCAGTCGAGAACCCCCGTTGCCGGGTCGAGCGCGAGAATCGAACCCGCCGAACTGCCGACGTACAGCCGCCCGTCGACGACTGTTGCCGACGACGACACCGCGTCGTCGGTCTCGTACCGCCACCGGGGCGACGGCGCGACCGACACTGTCCGTGTAGTGCTGTCCACCACACCGGCGCTGTTGGTCACGGTCAGGGTCACCTCGTGTCTGCCGACCGTCTCGAACGTGCGTGTGGTAGTTACCCCGGTCGTGTCGGTGTCGTCGCCGAACGTCCACTCGTAGCGTTCGATGTCGCCGCTGGTCGGCGTGGCGTCGAACCCGACCGTGTCACCGGTCACGGCCCCCTCGGTGTCGGCGCTGAGCATCGCCGTCGGCGCCTGGTCGGCCCACACACCGGTGTGACCGAGCGTCCCCAGGGCGACCCGTGAGTCCTCACTCGACCCATCGAGACCGGTACTGACCGCGTAGACAGTGCCGCTCACGTCGGCGACGTAGAGCGTTCCGTCGACGACTGTCGGCGACGACCGGACCGGACGGCCGGTGTCGAGACGCCAGACCACCGCACCGGTTGCCGTGTCGAGGGCGTACAGACCGGCGTCACTCCCGAGGTACACCCGGTCGTCGACGACTGTCGGCGAGGAGAGAACTCGGCTGTCTATCTCGGTGGACCACCGCATCTCACCCGTCTCGACTGCCAGCGCCCGGAACACACCCTCGGAGTCGGAGACGTAGACGGTGTCGTCGACCGCCGTTGGTGACGACCGGACCTCGGCGTCGGTCTCGACGGCCCAGGACTGTGTCCCCGTCGCCGCGTCGAAGGCGTAGACGGTCCCGCCGGCACTGCCACCGACAGTGGAGTCGACGTCACTCCCACCCACGACCACAGTGCCGTCGACAACCGTCGGGGACGAGGAGACCGACCCGTCAGTCTCGGCTGTCCAGACTCGCTCACCGGACGCGGTGTCGACCGCGTACACCCGGCCCTCGTCGGTGGTGCCGGTGC
>JAQCNM010000030.1 GCA_028275025.1 Halovenus sp. | reverse complement strand
ACGGTCATCCAGGCCTGTGGCCGGGTCGTCCGGGCGCCCGACGACCACGGCGCGACCTACCTCGCGGACGCGTCACTGCTCGTCCTCTTCGAGCGTGCTCGTGGGGCGATCCCCCCGTGGTTCGCCGACCAGGTCGACCGCCTCACCAGACCCGACCTGCCCGAACCCTCCCCGGAGCGGGCTCTGGCCGGGGGTGACGGGCGGGGTGGGCGTGGGCACTCGGACAGGCGGGCCGACAACGCCGGCCGAACTCGCGGCCGTGGCCGCGGCCGTGACCGCGGCGGGTCGGGGTCGGACGACCACCCGCTGTCCGACGTCTGGGACTGACCGGTGGCTCGCGTGGGACGCGACTCGCTGGTTTGCACGGGTGGTCCTGCTGTGCTGAGCGGGCCTCCGGGACCGAACCGCGCCGGCTCCGTGTCGGAACTAGTGTCACTGGTCCTCGACGCCCTGCTGACCTCGGTGCCGGTGCCGGCTTGGAGCGTGTGTCACCGGCTAAAACACCGACGCGAGCCCGTAGACGATGGAGGACCCGACCATCAGGATGACAAAGACGATGGCGAGGATCTGCTGGCGGTCCATACCTGTGGTCTGTCCGCTGGTGGCTTAGGGGTTTCGCGGGCTGTGGTGTCTGTCGTCCGGTGGCCTGACCTGACAGAGACGCGTGTCACCGCACCCGTGCGTCGACGACGACGTGGCGACTCCCATCGCCGTCCCCACGCAGACCCCGGACATCGAGCACCTCGACACTACGACCCGCGCGCTCGGCGGCCTCCTGGAGCCGGCCAATGTGCCGGTCCGGCACCAGTCCTTCGGGGGCCACCTCGTGCGTGTGGAGGAGCCCACCCGACCCGATGGCGGCGAGTGCGACACCGAGACACCCGTGGGTCTCGCCGGAGCCCATGACGACGCGGTCGAAGCCGCCATCCAGTGCCGGCACTACGTCCCGACAGCCCCCGCGGTAGGGCTCGACCCTGTCGGTCACGCCGTTTCGCATCGCGTTCTCCAGGAGATACTGGAAGGCCGCAGGGCTGCGCTCGACGGCGGTCACCCGCGCCCCCGCCTGGGCCATCGGGAGTGTGAACTCGCCCACACCGGCGACGGTGTCGAGGACGCACTCGCCGTCGCCGACGACCTCGCCCATCCGGGCACGCTCGGCCTCGTTCGCCGGCGAGAACGACACCTCCGACAGGTCCAGCGCGTACTCGGTGCCGTGCTCGCGGTGTACGGTGCCGGTGTCACCCTCGCCGGCGACCACCTCGACGGACGGCTCGGGGTGGCCGTCGTCGGTCCCCTCGCGGGCGAGCACCGTGTCGGCGCCGCCGTGCATCGCCAGCAACGCCTCACCGACCTCCCGGGTCTCCGCCGAGCGGTCCCCGGAGTCGACGAGCACGACGCTACCGACGACCGCCCACGACCCCGGTGCCCGTTCGATGGCCTCGTCGTCCCAACCCCGCTCGCGGAGGTGGTCCTCGAGGGTCCGGACCCGGGCCTGGCCGGCCTGTCGAGCCACTTCGAGGACGTCGGTCCCGGTCGGTGGCTCGGTGACCGGGACCGCGACGGTCCCGTCGTCGGCCTCGACGGTCGAGCGGCTGTCGTCGTAGACACCCTCCGCCCGTAGCGAGCCGATAGCTGCCTGGGCGCGCGGTTGCTCGACGACCGCCACGAGGTCCTGACTCATCGTG
>JAQCNM010000029.1 GCA_028275025.1 Halovenus sp. | reverse complement strand
GCGTGCCCGCCGCGAATGACCGAAAGATATAAATACGAACCGCAAACAATCATCGACTGGAACGAGGTGTTCAGTATGGCACTGCCACAACGCACGCCCAGTTCCTGGATACAGGACGTTGAGTTCCCGAGCCGGCTGTTCGGTCGCGGTGACGACGACTACGAGCTGTACGAGGAAGACGACGAGTTCGTTCTCACCGTCGAACTCCCGGGGTACGACACCGACGACATCTCGGTCACGTGGGAGGACGGTGTGCTCAATATCGGGGCCGAGCGGACAGACGAGAGCCGGGGTCGGCGAAAGAGCTACCACCGGCGGTTCCGATTCCCGAAACACGTCGACGACGAGGCGATCACCGCCGAGTACACGAACGGCGTGCTGGAGCTGTCACTCCCGGTCGAGGAGGGGGCGACCGCGTCCGGTCAGGAGATAGCGATTCGGGCCTGACCAGAGAACAACGGGTTCCCGTTCGTCTGAACCGGGAAATGTAATACCGAGCCACACACAGTATCTTCTGATGGGTGACGTGCCCGAACAGTTGTCCCGGTTCGTGCCGTCCGAGCAGTCTGCGCTGGGGTACCTGTTCTGGCTGTCGCGACCGCGTTTCTGGCTGTATCTCGCCGGGCCGGTGGTGGTCGCCGACGTGTACGCCGCGGAGACGGCAGTCGGGTTCTTCCAGCCGCTCACAGTCGCACTGTTTCTGTACTTTCTGGTGCCGGCGAACATCTTTCTGTACGGGGTCAACGACATCTTCGACGCCGACCTCGACGAGTTGAACCCGAAGAAGGCGGCCGAGGGGCGAGAGGTCCGCTACGGCGACCACCGGGGCTGGCACGTTATCGCGCCGGTGGCGGGTGCCGCGGCGCTCGCGCTTGTGTTCGTCCCGTTGCTGTCCAACAGGGCACTGGTCCCGCTCGCCGGCTTTCTCATCCTCGGTGCTGCCTACAGTGTGCCGCCCTTTCGGCTGAAGACGACACCGCTGCTCGACTCCCTCTCGAACGGGCTGTACATCCTGCCGGGTGCCGTCACGTACACCGCTATCGCGGGGGGGTACCCACCGCTGGCCGCAGTTGCCGGTGGCTGGGTCTGGGCGATGGGGATGCACACTTTCTCCGCCATCCCCGACATCGACCCCGACCGCCAGGCCGGTGTCCGGACGACCGCGACGCTGCTCGGTGAGTCACGGACACTGGCGTACTGTGCCGGTTGCTGGCTGCTCGCGGCGGGTCTGATGGGGCTCGTCCATCCGGCACTGGCAGCGGTCTTTGCCGTCTACCCCGTGTTCGTCGGTGTCGTGGTGCTCGCCGACATCGATATCGACCGCGCGTACTGGTGGTTCCCGGTGCTCAACACCGTCGCGGGTGCGGTGTTGACGATGCTCGGTATCTGGGAGGTTCAGTATGGCTGACGGCGACCTCCACGAGCGCACGGCAGACCGGGTCGGCAGCCTCGACCGGGCCGGGGTCGAGTCCCACCTCGACGCGCTGGTCTCGAACAACCGGTTCACCATCGCGGTGGTGTTTCCGGCTGTCGGGGCGGTCATGCTGCTCGCGAGTGCCGAGAGTCTACTACCGGACCCACTCGCGTTCAACCCGTTGCTCGTGCTGATCGGCGTGGCGGTCATGCGGTTACCACTCCTGTCGGGGGTGATGCCACTGGTCGACCGGCGAGGTGGGCTAGCACTCGCCGCACTCGTCGTCTACACCTACGCTATCGAGTACGTCGGTACCACGACCGGCCTCCCGTACGGCGAGTTCAGCTACGGTGTCTCGCTCGGACCGATGCTCGGCCCGGTTCCATACGCGCTGCCGCTTTTCTTTATTCCGCTCGTACTCAACAGCTACCTGCTCTGTCTGCTGGTGCTCGGTGAGCGGGCCCGGTCACTCCCGGTGCGACTCCTCGCCGTCTCCACGACGGTGGTGGCAATCGACCTGGTGCTCGACCCGGGCGCGGTCGCACTCGGGTTCTGGTCGTTCGACGGAGGAGGCTACTACGGCGTTCCGCTGCTGAACTACGCCGGGTGGGTGCTCAGCGCGGTCGTCGCCACGGCACTCATCGACATCGCGTTCGCCCGAGGGAGCCTGCTCGACCGGGTGCGAGACTGCCCGTACATGCTCGACGACATGGTGAGCTTCGTGCTCCTGTGGGGTGGGATAAACGCGTTCTACGCGGCCTGGGGCCCGGTCGTCGTCGCGTCCGGGTTTGCCCTCTCGCTCGTCTACATCGACCGGTTCGATTTCGACGTCCGGCCGTCGGTGTTGTCGGACTAACGGGGCAACTGCCGTCGCGGTCCGGTCAGGGTGCGTAGTAGTACTCGCCTTCTGCCTTCTGCTCGCGGTCGAGTTGGCTGCCGGGTTTGTTGATACGCGGACGCGAGGTGCGCTCGTCACGCCGGAAGGTCACGTCGAGGTCAGACAGAAAGGCGTTCATCCCCTCGCGCATCCCCTGTGGCGGAGCGGCGTGACCCCGCTCGGCCGGCTCCCCGTCGAACACGAGCAGTCGGTCGGCGAGCAGGTCGATCATGTAGATGTCGTGGTCGATGACCATCGCCGTCGCGTCGTGTGTTTCGGTGTACCGGCGGATGGCGGTTGTGGCACGCACCCGCTGGTCGACATCGAGGTGAGCCGAGGGCTCGTCGAGCAGGTACAGGTCCGCGTCCTCGGAGAGACACGCCGCGATGGCCACCCGCTGGCGCTCACCCCCCGAGAGGTCGGTGAGACTCTGTTCCATCACCGACTCTAGCCCCAGTGGCTGTGCGATCTCTGTGTTCCAGTAGGAGCTGTCAAACCGGTCGGTGATAGAGGACAGAAACGTGTCGACACGCATCGGCTGGTCGATCTCGATGTACTGTGGCTTGTACGCGATATCGAGGGTGGCATCGAGCGCCCCGGTGTCGGGCTGGAGTCGACCCGCGAGCAACTTCGCGAACGTCGACTTGCCGATACCGTTCGGGCCGACAACGCCGAGCACCTCGCTCTCGCGTATCGCACCGGGTTCGACCGACAGCGCGAACTCGCCGTCGCCGTAGCGCTTCTCCAGTGCAGGGTACGAGACGACGGTGTTGCCGACCGACCCCGGTCGGGGCGCGTGCTCCTCGAACTCGATCGCCGACTCCCGAACACGCATGTTCTCGTTCTCCAGGTAGCCCGAGAGGTACTCGTTGATACCGGCCTTGACCGACTTCGGCGGTGTGACGACACCGAACGCGCTGGGCTCGCCGTAGCCGATGTGAATCGCGTCCGCGAGCAGGTCCAGGATAGCGAGGTCGTGCTCGACGACGAGCATCGACCGGTTCTCCTCCTCGGCGAGTTCACGCACGAGCCGTGCGGCGGTCATCCGCTGGCCGATATCCAGGTACGGGGTGATCTCGTCGAGAAAGTAGAAGTCGGCGTCACGGGCAAGTGCGGCCGCGAGCGCCACTCGCTGGAGCTCCCCACCCGAGAGCGTGTCGATGGGCTGGTCGACCACCGGCCCGATACCCAGGCGCTCGACCAGCGAGTCGAGCACCCCTCGCTCGTCGGTGCGGGCCAGAAGCTCGCGGGTCGGGCCGTCGAACTGGTCGGGGATGCGGTCGACGTACTGGGGTTTCCGTGCGACCGTCACGTCGCCGTCCCGCATCGCTTCGAGATACTCCTGGAGCGCCGTTCCCCGGTAGCTGTCGAGTACCTCGTCCCAGTCTGGCTCCGACCCCGCCTCACCGAGATTGGGAGCCAGTTCGCCCGCGAGGATGTGGACGGCGGTTGTCTTGCCGATACCGTTTGGACCGAGGATACCGGTGACACGCCCCTCCTCCGGGGCCGGCAGCCCGTACAGCGCGAATGCGTTCTCCCCGAACCGGTGGACCGGGTCGTCGTCGAGCTCCTGTGGGAGGTTGATGATCTGAATCGCGTCGAAGGGACACTTCTCGACACAGATGCCACAGGACTCACCGAGACAGATCTCCTCCGAGATCCAGATCTGGTCTGCGCCACCCTGGTACGGTTCACCCTCGTCGTAGCGTTCCTCGCGGGTGGTGATACACTCCTTTCCCGTGCGGTTGGGCGGGCAGAAGTTCGCACACTCGTAGTTGCACCTGTCGGGCTGGCACGTCTCCAGGTCGACGACCGCGATGCTGTCATCGGCCATTGTTACACGAGCCCGTTTGTCGTCAGCAGCACGGTCCAAGTTATAAACCACATAAAGAACGTCATCGCGAACACGTACAGCTGTGTCTTGAGACCGAACTCGTCGGTGTCGATGCCGATACTGCTGTAGAGTGGAAACTGTACGAACACGGTCGCGGCAACGATAGCAACCCCGATGAGGTTGTCCGGTTCGGGCGATGCGTTGCCGGTGGTCGTCGTCGCGAACAGCATAGACGCGACACCTGCCACGATACCGAGCAGTGTCGCGACGGTGGTGACGGTCACCGAGCGGGTGAACTGGTCGACCTGCTCGGTGATTTCGTCGGACTCGCCGGTCCCCGAACCACCGGTCAGAGCGTCGTCGGTTGGTTCCGACGCCTCGGTGTCCCCGGCAGACCCGTCACCCGTCTCGGTTGCCATACTCCGATATCGTTCACCCGAGGTAAAAAGCCGTTCGAAAGCGCGGGCAGGCCGAGCGTGTCCGGCCCCGGTCGACCGATTTATACCCGTCGCTCGCACAGACCCAGGGGATGGCAGCCGAGACAGACACCGGGTTCAGTGGGTCGCCGTGGCTGTTCCTGCTCGGGGCGACGCTGTTTCTCGGCTCTGGCGCACTGGTCGGCTACGACCTCCTGAATCAAAACACGGTCGTCCGGGGGCTCGTCGTCAACGCGGCAAGCGCCGCCGTGGTCGTCGCCCTGGTCGGCCGCGCGACACTCGCCAACCCGGCCTCCCGCATCGAAACCCGCCGCCAGGTCCTCCCGGCGGTCGTGCTGTTCTACGGGCTGTACCTGCTCGTGACCGGAGCCGTCGTCGCCGCCGTAGGGGTCCTGTTCGGCCCGGACCCGCGGCTGGCCGTTCCCTACGCCGGAGCCGGGCTACTCGCCGTTCTCGTGACGTTTCTCGGCGGCGGGTCGGGCCCGCTCGACCGACTGACGACACTGGTTGGACTGACCGGCGCCGTGCTGGTTGTCTCCTCGATCGGCCTGTTCGTCTACGACCTCGCGACCGGAGGTGACGTGTTGCGCGGAATCGCCGCAAACGGTGTCGGGGCGGCGCTTTACATCGTGTGGAGCGCGTACGACTCCCCGGGTGACCCCGGGTCGGGGGTCGAGACCGCCGGCGACGCCCTCGGCATCGCGCTGTTGCTCTACGGGCTGTACCTGCTCGTCGCGGGTGTCACGGTCGTGCTGACCGGTGTTGTACACGACCGGGGGGTCGTTGGCCTCCTGTATCTCGCCCTCGGGGTTGTTCCGCTGGTGCTCGGGTTCGTTCTCTCCCCGGTCGATAGCCTGGTCGCCGCCGGAGACCGACCTCCGGTCGACGGTGAGGAGGGGGCCGACGACCCGGTCCTCGACGAGGGTTCGGAGACCGACGGGACGGACGACGTGTGACCGTCGGCGGCAACTGTGGGTGTCCGACCCGGAGCGGGTTTTTGACCCTGCCGTCACAACAGCGAGTGTGGACAGCCCGCACCCGTTCTCTCGACGCCACTGCTCGGGCGCTGCGGAGCCACGGTCACACTCGGGACACTGGCTGGCTGTGTCGGTGGTGACGACTCGGGTGACGCCGGTAGTGACGACATAGAAGGCGATGGGAACGACCGGGCGAGTGACTCGACGGCAGCCGTCTGGGCCGGCGTGACCTCCGCCACGCAGACTCACAGCAGCCGTTCACCCGGTCCGGAACCGTCGACGTTCCCGAGACCGTCGGCTGTGTCGTGTTCGCGGTCACGACCAGACGCGCCGGGGGGCAGGTGATACTGCTGAATCTCGCGGCGAGCACCGCACGGCCGACCAGCCCCCCGAGGTGCGGTTGTTCGACGCGGGTGACTGTCCGGGCCGCCCGGCACCGTCTCAGCCCCCGTCGTAGGACCTACCGACCACCTCGCGGATGCGGTCGGCGGTCACCTCGCCGACACCTTCGACCTCCGTGAGTCGCTCGTGGTCGGCGGTCATCACCGCCTCGACACTGCCGAGCGCTCCGAGCAACGACCGCGCGGTGACCGGCCCCACCTCGGCGATGGCGGCGACGACGTACTCCTGTTGCTCGGAGAGGGTCCGGGACTGCTTCTCACCGTGGACACTCACCGAACGGTTCTCCGTCTCCTGTTCACGGGTCGCGAGCACCGCGAGCAGGTCCGCAGTCGCCTCCTCGTCGTCGGTCTGGAGGATACTCGCGCCGAAATCGACCGCGAGCGACGCCAGCGCACCGTGGATCGCCTTCGGGTGGACGTTGCGGCGGTCGTACAACCCCTCGCCCTCGAGAATCACCACCGGTCGACCGTAGCTTCGGGCGGCATCACCGACCTGCTCGAACAGCGACCGGTCCCCGCCGGTCAGGGTCTCCAGAAAGTCCTCGACGGTCTTTCGCTCGACGACCACCCGGTCCGAGAGCACGTAGTCACCGACCGCAAGCGTCTCCAGCCGCGTCTCCATCCCGTCCCGGAGAGAGAGGTCCCGGGCGATTGTTGCGTCGAGTTCCCGCTGGTCGACCACCACGTGGACCGTCTCCGACGCCGCCTCACCCGCGACCGCGGTCACACCGTCGTCGGTTTCGGGCGTCACACTGTCGGTGGCCGACCCCGTCTCCTCGGTAGCGCCGTCCGATGTAGTCCCGTTGTCGGTGTCGTCGGAGCCTGTCGTCGTGCGCTCGGATGCACCGGTGTCCGGCCCCTCTCCCGGCTCACCGGCGTCCCCGCCCACCCCGAAGACGTCGAGTCCGGCCTGCCCGTTGTCCGCCGACCCGTTCCCGCCGGTCCCGGTGTTTCCGCCGTCACCCGACCCGCCGGTCCCGGTGTTTCCGCCGTCACCCGACCCGCCGGTCCCCGCACCGTCATCGCCGGTCGCCTCACTGCTCCCGTTGTCTGTCGGACCGTCCGCGCCGTCGATGTCGTCGAGCGCGGCCTGCGGGGCGAGTCTGGCCTCGATGTCGCCGGCAGCGGCTTTCAACAGCTGTAGCTCCTGGTGCATCTGTTTCTCGTCCTGTCTCGCCTTCCAGAAGTAGGCCTCGTCACGGGTATCCTCGGCGAGCAGGACAACCACCCGCCCCTCGGTCTGTCGACCGGTCCGGCCCTTTCGCTGGATGGAGCGGATGGCCGTCGGCACCGGTTCGTAGAAAAGTACCAGGTCGACCTCGGGCACGTCGAGCCCCTCCTCGGCGACAGAGGTAGACACCAGCACCTCGAACTCACCCGCCCGGAACCGCTCTAACACGTCCTGTTGTTCCCGCTGTGTCATCCCGTCGCTGCCGTCGGTGTCCGACTGGCCGACAAAGCGCTCGGTCTCGAAGTGACCGCTCAGAAAGGCCGTGAGCGCCTCCGCGGTGTCCCGGGACTCGGTGAACACGATGACCCGCTCGCCGTCCCCGATACCGAGTGTCTGTGCGAGTAGGATGCGTGTCTGTCGGAACTTCGGGTGGCAGTCGTCGTACGCCTCGGCGATACGCACCGCCTGCTGGAGCGCCGGCTCCGAGACCATCCGCTGGTCGGCTTTCGACGCACCCGAAGAGCGTGCGGCCTCGCGCTGGCGCTCCATGTATCGCCGAAACGACTCCACACTCTGTGTCTCGACGTAGGTCATCGCCGTCCGGAGCTTTCGCACCTCCGCGAGCAGACTCATTCCGGTGTAGCCAGCCGAGTCGTCGTCGTCCATCAGCCGCTGTACCCGGGCCTGTATCTTCTGTATCTCCCGCTCGGAGATGTCCGGTTGGGTGCTGTTCGTGACACCGAGGTCGACGAGGTCGCTCATCCGGTCACGGATAACCTCGCGAACCCGCTCGCGGATCTCCTCGACCGTCTCCGGCAGCTCGATCCGCTCCCACTCGACATCGGTGTCGTGGGTGTACTCGTCGACGTCGGCGTCCGCCTCGGTCATCACCTCGACGTTATCGAGACCGAGGTTCTCACACACCTGCAAGATCGCCTCCTCGTCGTCGCCCGGCGAGGCACTCATCCCCGTCACGAGCGGAGCTGCGGCGTCCTCGTGGTACCGCTGTGCGATGTAGTTGTACGCGTACTTGCCGGTTGCACGGTGACACTCGTCGAACGTGCAGTGTGTCACCGATGACAGCGAGATACGACCCCCCAGCAGGTCGTTCTCGACAACCTGCGGTGTCGCCAGCACGACCCGGGCATCCTCCCAGAGGGCGGCCCGGTCGTCGGGTCTGACCTCGCCGGTGAACACCACAATCTCCTCGTCGGGCACCGCGAGTGCCTCCCGGTAGAACTCGGCGTGTTGTGTCACCAGCGGTTTCGTGGGTGCGAGCATCAGTGCCGTGCCGCCGTGCTCGTGGAGTCGTCGCGCCGTCACGAGCAACGAGACTGTCGTCTTCCCCAGCCCCGTTGGGAGGCAGACGAGGCTGTCTGTCTCGCCGGCCCGCCGGGCGAGTTCCATCTGGTACTCCCGCTCCTCGAGCACACCCGACGTCACCAGCGGCCGCTCGATAGTCCCGGTCACCGCCATCACAGTTTCTTTGCTGTCTCGGCTGTTAAGGGTTCGTGTCCCGCGGTGAAAGTGGAATCTCACGGGGACGGGACCCCCGGAGACGAAACTGTCTCACCCGGACCAACGAACGACGCCGAGGCGATGTCACGGTGAGTTCGTGGCGACACCCCGTCGAAGAACGCTCACTATCGTTACAGCCAGACAGAGATATGTGTCACAGGGCGAGACCGGGGCGGTTTGGTGGCTCCGGCCACCGACTCGTCGACTGGTCGGTGCTCGTGGCGGTGAGACTCACCACGGAGTTCAGTGCGCTCTCGTCTCCCGGTGTCTGTCTGGTGTGTCGGTGTTTTAGCTGGGTCGAACGGGTCGACGTACACACAGGGCGACCCGACACGGTCACTCGTCACTCCCGTCAGTGGGTCCGACTAGCCGACTCAGGCTCCTGTCGCCCCGACGGCGACTCGACCCGGTGGCTACCGGAACCGGAACCCGTTCCCGTCGCCGCGGAGTGTCGCGGTCACACCGGCTCCAAAGGCGTAGGCGATACCCTGCGCTCCGGCACGCATCCGGGCCGGGAGGCTGCGCTTTGGTGCGAACTCCTCGACTGTCGGCTCGGTCCCGAGCAGCGCCGACAGTCGCTCCTCTACCTCCCGTCGCGTGCCGAGGTCGTCGACGAGACCCATCTCGTGGGCACGGTCGCCCAGGTAGACCCGGGCCTCGGTCTCGCGCAGCGACTCGGCGTCGATGTCGCGCCGGTCGGCGACGTTCTCGACGAACTGGTCGTAGTAGTCGTCGACAATCGCCTGGAGGTAGGCGCGCTCGTCGTCTTCGAGACGTTTCAGCGGGGTGCCGGCGTCCTTGAACTCGCCGGCGGTGAACTGCTCGTAGCTGACCCCGACCCGGTCGGCCAGATCGGCCACATTCACCCGCGAACCAACGACACCGATAGAGCCGACAACCGACCCCTGGCGGGCCCATATCTCGTCACAGCCGCTCGCAATCTCGTAACCTCCGCTGGCACAGGTGTCGGTCACGTACGCCACCGCGGGGCCGTCGAACCGCTCGATCGCGAGCGTGATATCCTCGCTCGGCACGATCTCGCCACCCGGCGTGTTCAGCCGCACGAGCAGTGCCTCGACACCCCCGTCGGCGTCCGCCCGGTCGATCTGGTCGACGATAGCGTCGGCCCCGACACCTGTCGGCGACGTCGGAAGCGGGCCCGACCCACCGTCACGGCTGATCGCACCGGTCACCCCGACCTCGGCCACGTTGTACGGTGTCGCCACCGAGCGGGCGATACTAGCCGCCACACGGAACACGAACGGGACCAGCAACGCGACGAGCAGGATACCCACGAGCTCCAGAGCGGAGGTCGGATACACCACGAGCGTGCCAACGGCGAGGGCAACACCCGCGACAGCCAGGGCTGAGAACAGACCGAACCGCACGACAGTGCTCGGCAGTACCATACCCTCTACTCGGTGACCGATACACAAGAAATCCGCGCACCCGAGCGGGCTCAACCGCGGTGTTCGCGGACGCGTTCGGCCAGGAAGACGGCTATCGGGACCGGCTCCGACTCGACGAACCGGGCGAGTTCGGTACCGTCGGCCTCGACGACGACCGTCGGAACGTGCCCGACACCGTACGCCTCGACGTTCGGTCCCTGCTTGTCCTGGTCGACGACGTGGTGGTGGACCCGCTCGTCTGGAACCTCCGCGGCCTCGAGTGCCGCGGCGAAGTCCGGAAGCTGTGCCCGGCAGTCGCCACACCAGTCACCGCCCCAGACCCGGTAGGTCAGGTCGTCGTGCTCGGCCAGCGTCTCGACGGTCTCCTCGTACGCCCCGGGGGTCCAGACGGGGTTCGGTTCGAGTGTCGCGAGTGACATAGACGGGTTCGGTGACCGGCTCTCATAAGCCCGCGGGTCTCTGTTGTCCCGTGCTCACCGACTGTCCCGTGCTCACCGGCTGTTTCCTGAACACTCACACGGTCACGAGTCCGCCCGACACACAGACGGCTCCCGTAGGCACCCACAGACGCCGGTCCCGGTCGGCGCCACTCCGGTACAGTTAGGCCCGTCGGGACCGACGGCCACATACGAACGATGCACCCGATAAAGGACAGCGTCCACGACTACATCACGCTCGATGCCGTCGCGGCGGACCTGCTCGATACGCCGACCGTCCAGCGGCTCCGACACATAAAACAGCTCTCGACGGTCCGGCTCGTCTTTCCCTCTGCCAACCACACTCGTCTGGAGCACAGTCTCGGCGTCTACCACCTCGCAGACACCGCACTGTCACACCTGGACGTCGACGCCGACCGGGCCGCACACGTCCGCGCCGCCGCTCTCCTCCACGACGTGGGACACGGCCCCTACGGTCACCAGACCGAGACCCTCATCCAGCGCCGGACCGGGCTCGACCACGACGAGGTCGCCTGGCTGCTGACCGACGGCGACCGGCCGGTCTGTCGGGTGCTCGAGCGCCACGGGTTAGACCCGGCGCGTGTCGCCGCCTACGTCGCGGGCGAGGGGACGCTCGGACAGCTCGTCTCGGGTGAACTCGACGTCGACCGGATGGACTACCTGGTGCGAGACGCCCACCACACGGGGGTCCCCTACGGCAGTATCGACCACGAGCGGCTCGTTCGACAGCTCCACGTCGAGAACGGCTCGCTCGTGCTCGGTGAGGGCAATATCGCCACCGCGGAGTCGATGCTGCTCGCCCGCTCGCTGATGAACGCCACCGTCTACCGTCACCACGTCTCCCGGGTCGCGGGGGCGATGGTCGAGCGGGCGAGTGAGCGCTACCTCGACCGAACCGACACCAGCGTCGAGGCGTTTCGCCGGATGGCCGACCACGACCTGTTGGTCGGGCTCGTCGATGCGGTGCCCGAGTTCGGCCGCCGTATCGAGCACCGGAACCTGTACAAGCGCGCCGTCTGGGCGAGACTCGGGGCGGTTCCCCCGGGAACGGTCGAGGTCGGTCACGAGGGGGAGCGCCGGGCCGAGCGGGAGATAAGCGACCGCGCGGGCGTCGAGACACACGAGGTGGTCGTCGACGTGCCGCCGCGACCGGCGCTAAAGGAGTCCGCGACCGAGGTGGTCGTCGACGGACAGGTTCAGCGGCTCGGGGACGCCTCCGAGCTCGTGGCGAGCATCCGCGACGCCGAGCGGGCCCGCTGGCGTCTCGGTGTCTACTGTCCCGCCGAACACGTCGACGCTGTCGCCGACGCCGCGACGGCGGTGCTCGGGCTCCGAACACCGGCCTGAGACAGTGCGACGAGCCACGTCCTGCCGACCGTGCCGTGACACCGGGGCACACCGGGGTCGGACTCCGGCGGTGAGTCGCTGTGTGGGGACTGGAGACGGGGAGGGCCCGACTCGATGACTGTCGACCGGGAGCGGCTGGTGGCCGTCTGGCGGCGTGTCACCGCCCTCTCGTGGCCGGTGATGGTCGAACAGGTCACCCGGACGCTGATGCGAACCACCGATATCCTCGTCACGGCGCTTTTCTCGCCACTCGCCGTCGCGGCGATCGGGCTCGCAGACCTGTACGCCAGACTGCCACTACGCATCGGTCTCGGGCTGAGCGCGGGTGCGATTGCACTGTCCAGTCAGGACACCGGCAGCGGTGCGACGGCCAACCGCGACGAGGCGGTCACACAGGCGATTCTCATCGGTGTGCTCTCCGGTCTCCCGTTTGCCCTCTTTGGCGTGCTGTTCGGCGAGCAGGCAATCGCGTTGCTCGGGTTCTGGGCCGACCAGGACGAGATGGCCGAGGTGGCCGACCTCGGCGGCACGTACCTCGCCATCATCCTCCTGACCGCGCCTGCACGACACGTTGCTCTCGTCGGCGCTCGGGCGCTACAGGGAACCGGCGACACCCGCACCCCGATGTACGTCAACGTCGTCTCGAACGGGCTCAACATCCTGTTCTCGCTGGTGCTCGGCCTCGGCCTGTTCGGTGCACCCCGCCTCGAGATTGTGGGTGTCGGTCTCGCGACCGCCTTCGGCAACGTGTTCACCGCGACGGCGTTTCTGACGGCTATCGCGACAGACTGGACGGCGGCCGACTTTGTTCTGCCGCGCCGACTCGTCATCGCGAAACAACTGCTCGTGGTGTCGGCCCCGAAGATAGGTGAGGGGTTCGTGGCGACGGCCGTCGAGTTCCCGTTCAACGCCCTGCTCCTGGTGTTTGGCGCGGAGGTAAACGGTGCCTACCAGATCGGTCGCCGGGTCTACCAGCAGGTCACCAGCCCGCTCTCGCGGGGTCTCAACGTCGGTGCGAGTATCGTGGTCGGACAGTCTCTCGGCGACGGTGACCCGGGTGGGGCGCGGTTCGACGGCTGGGCCACCGCCGCACTCGGACTCGTGACCGTCGGGGGTCTCGGACTCGGACTCGCCGCGCTCGCCGACCCGCTCGCCGAACTGTTCACCGACGACCCAAAGACAGTACCGGTTGCTGCCGCCTTCGCGTTTACCTACGGGGTTACCGCCCCCTTTACCGCGCTGTACGTGACACTCTCCGGGGCACTCCAGGGTGGGAGCGACACGAAGACGCCGCTTCTCGCCCGCGCAGTCGGACTACTGGTGTTCTACCTCGGGTTCTCTGCGGTCACGAGTCTCCTGCTCGGCTGGGGGGTGTTCGGCATCTACGTCGGCATCTTCCTGTACTACGTCTCGGCGTTCTGTATCGTCGCCGCCGGGTTCGAGTTCGGTGGCTGGGCGACCCGTGCCACCGCGATGATGGCCGAGCGCGGGAGCACCGCCGACGACGACTGAGACACCGGCCGAGTCGCCACCGCCGGCCGCTCGGGGGAGCTGCTCGACGCAGACACGCCGTCGGCAACCGTGTCGTGCTCTCGGATTCACCGGTGTCACAGCAACAGACAGGCCATCGCGTCGAGCCGGCAGGCGAGTCGGGAAAAACCTCTGACCCGTCTGTGGTCACGGGCCAGCAACCGTCGGGCCGTGCGAGCGTCCGGCCGACCGCCGCGGGGAGCCGTCCCCGGTCAGTCGTCGTGACGGGTCGACCGCCGGCCAGTGGCCCGAGCACTGGGCGGCCAGTCCGTGTACTCCCGGCCGTCGACACACCGCTCAACCGGTCTGTTCCGCGAGCTCACCCTGCCACTCGCGGAGGCGGTCGGCGGAGACACCCTGAATCTCACCGGCCAGGGTCTCCGGGTCCGCGGTGTCGAGGTCGGTCGGGGAGTCGATACCGGCGGCCGACAGCTTCTCGGCGGTCCGCCCGCCGATACCGTCGATATCCTCGAGTTCGTCGATGGCGTGCTCCCGGCGGAACTCCCGGTAGCTACAGATCGGACAGCCCAACTCCCAGGGGTCGTCGCCGTCGTGGACGACCAACTCCGGCAGGTCGTGCTCCTCACACCGCGGGTCGTCGATCTCGATGTCACCCCGGCGGGGCAGTGGCAGCGAGTACTCACAGTCGGGGTAACGGGTACAGCCAACGAGCCGCGACCCCGACCGGAGTGTCTTTATCGCCAACTCGCCGCCGTGGTCCGTGCCACACTCCGGGCAGATCCCGATGACGCGGTCGTTGCTCTCGTCGGCGGCGTCGGCCGCACACTGCGGACAGCCGTGGACGAACGTGTTCCGACCGTCGAGCATCTTCACGTGCTGCAGGTCGTGTTCCTCACAGCACGCAGAGAGCACCGTCGGCTCGCCCGAGTTCGGCAGCGGGAGCGTGTACTCACAGTCGGGGTAGCCGTCACAGCCGACAAAGAACGACCCCTGCTGGGAGCGCCGGACGAGCAGGTCGTCGCCACACTCCGGGCAGGGGCCGAGCAGACGGTCTGATTTTAGTGACTCCTGGATCTGCTCGCCGATCTCCTCGCGTGACGACCGGAGGCTCTCGAACACCTCGGCGAGCATCTCCCGGGACGCCTCGGTCACGGTCGACAGCTCTGCCTCACCCGCCGCGATGGCGTCCATGTCGGCCTCTAGTTCGCCGGTCATCTCCTCGGTGACGACCTGCTCGGCGTAGGCCTCTGTCGCGTCGACCACCGCCTCGGCGAGCGCCGTCGGCCGCGGCGGGTCACCCGACACGTACCCCCGGTCGTAGAGCTTCTCGATGACGTTGTGACGGGTGCTTTTTGTCCCGAGCCCGCGTTTCTCCATCTCCTTTATCAGCCTGGACTGGCCGTACCTGCGGGGGGGCTGTGTCTCCTTTTGTTCGAGACGGCTCTCCTCGACCGCCAGGGTCTCCCCCTCCTCGACGGCGGGGAGACGGGTTTCGCTGGTGCTCGTGTACGGGTAGACCCGGTGATAGCCTCTCTCTAGAAGCCGCTTGCCGTTTGCCTTTAGCCGGTAGTCGTCGACAGCCGCGGTCACGCGCAGGTGTGCCCACTCGGCAGGGTCGGCAACCGTCGCGAGGAACCGCCGAACAACGAGTTCGTATATCTCCCACTCGTCGTCGTCGAGGCTCCGGCGGGCGGGGAGCTCTGTCGTCGGGTGAATCGGCGGGTGGTCGGTCGTCTCCTCGTCACCCTCGGTCGGGTCGAGCGTGTCGCGGTCGAGCAGGTACGACGCCGCGTCGTCGAAGGCGCTCCCGCGGAACGCCTCGACCAGCGCCGCCGGGTCGAGGTCGTCCGGATAGACGGTGTTGTCCGTTCGCGGGTAGGTGATGTACCCCTCGGTGTACAGCTCCTCGGCGACCGACATCGCCTGCTGTGCCGAGTAGCCGAGCGACCCGGCCGCAGCGATAAACGCCGTCGTGTCGAACGGCGCGGGCGGGTTGTCGGTCCGGGTTCGTCGCCGAACCGACGAGACCCGGGCCTCTGTTGCCGCGTCGAGCCCCTCGTGGACCGCATCTGCGCGGCCACCGCTCCAGAGCCGCTCGGCCTCGCTCCCGTTGTCGTCGTAGAAAAACTGCGCCTCGAAGCTGTCGCCGTTTCCCGAGAGGGTGGCAAACAGCTCCCAGTACGACTCGGGGTCGAACGCCCGGATCTCCCGCTCGCGGTCGACGATGAGCTTCAGCGTCGGCGACTGAACGCGACCAACCGAGACGAACTCCTCACCGAGTCGTCCCGCGGTCAGTGAGAGAAACCGGGTCAGCGCCGCCCCCCAGACGAGGTCGATGACCTGACGGGCCTGGCCGGCCGCCGCGAGGTCGAAATCCAGGTCGTCCGGGTCGGCAAAGGCCTCGCGGACCTCCGTGTCGGTTATCGACGAGAAACGCACCCGCTGAATAGGCCCGTCGAACTCGGCTCGCACGAGCTCGTGGGCCTCCTTTCCGATGAGTTCACCTTCGCGATCGTAGTCGGTGGCGATGAGCACCTCGTCGGCCCGGCCCGCGAGCTCTGCCAGCGTGCGGACGATGTTTTCCTGTGTGTGTTCGGTGACCAGCCCCGCGTCGACGAGTTCGACCGGCTCCACGTCCCGCCAGTTCTCGTACTCGTCGGGAAAGTCGAGGCCGACCACGTGCCCCGAGAGCCCGACCACGCGCGTGTCCCCGAAGCGGTAGACGTTCACACCGTGACGCCGGTCGGCCGTTGCCGCGCCGTTGCTCAGGATGTCTGCGATGCGCTCGGCCGCGTTGTTCTTCTCGGTGACGATGAGCTTCATCTGGTCGTGTGTCTGGTACGTCGTCACTGTGTCTAAACGTTTGCCTTCGCCACGGAACCCGGGGAGAGCGTCTGTGTCGTCCGCGCCGTCTATCGACGACCGGGCGGTGTGCCTGGACCCGAGTCCGGCCGCCTGCGCTCAGAACTGCCCCCGTTCGAGGCTGTCTTCGAGTCCTATCGCCTCGTTTGTCGTCCGGATGCTCTCGGCGGCCGACGCCGTACCGAGCACCGCCCGGATGGCGTCGACGTTCTCCGGAACGACATCGGCCTCCTGGTGGACGGCCTGGAACAGGTAGAGGTCCCGCCCCTCCACGGTGATCGACTCACCCCAGATGCAGTTCTCCCAGACGTCAGCCCGAGGTCTGCCGGCGTCACCCGCGAGCTCTTTTATATCACCCGCCCCGTCGAGGTCGAGCCACCCTGGAATGAGAAACAGTCGACTCTCCGCGGCGAGTCGCTCCCGGACCGCCTCGGCGTCGGCCTCCGAGGCTAGCGTGACGTTGATGCTGTGAGTGTGCATCAGGGTCGCGGGCACTTTCAGGCCGAGTGTGTCGATGGCGAGGTCGGGAAAGATCGTGTTGACGTCGGGTCCGTGGTGAGAGGGCAACGCGACGGGGTCGGGGAGAATGTCGTTTATCGGCCCGCGACCGGACTGTGCAGGGTCACCGCCGCGCCGGACCAGCGTGGCCCGCACCTTCTCGATACCGTACTCCTCTCGCAGGGGGGCGATGAGCCGCGACAGCCCCGTGCTGTTACACGAGACGACCCGAACCAGCTCCGCCCCGGTGACGCTGTCGTAGTTCGCCCGGGCGACGAAACTCGCGTCGACAGCGTCGGCGTCCTCGCCGCCCTGGAGGAGCGCCGGTGTGTCGTGTTCGCGGTACATCGCGGCGTTCTCGGCACCGACCCCGGACGGGCAGCCGTCGACGACGATGTCGCTCTCGGCGACGAGGTGCTCGACGTCACCGGCCAGTTCGATGCCCGCCTCGGCAAAGCGGGGCTCGCGCTCCTCGACGGCCGCGTACAGGTCGAACCCGCTGTCGACCGCCGTCGCCGCCTCGTGGTTCGGACGCGTCTTTGCGACACCCACTACCGACATATCCGGCTGTGCACGGACCGCCGCCGCGACGCGCTTGCCGATCGTCCCGTACCCGTTGATGCCGACGCGGATCATGCGTGACGGTTCGACGTGTTGCTGTTTAGCCGTTGTGGTCGGGCTGCCGTCGACCCGGGCGAACAGATGGATTTTGAGCGTCCAGCCCGTAGGCGGCGAACATGGGGAGGGCGACACGACTCGCCGGCGGCTCACTGTTTGCGCTGTTCGTGAGTGCCCTCGTCGTCCGACCGCTGGTGTCCCGCCCCGTGGCTGCCGGCCTCGGGACTCCTGTGGCGCTCGCCTTGCTCCCACTGGTGGCGGTGTCGTTGCTCGTCGTGGTGCTCAGGCTCCGCTCCGGTGACCCGGGGGCCGAGAGCGGGCGCTCACCGGGGGACGAACGCGAGGGTGGGCTCTGGGACGCCCGCACCGTGGGCGACGACCGGCCCTCGAGGGGGGCTGGTCGAACCGACGAACCCGCCGTTCCGGGCGGCCAGACCGGGAGCCGGGACCGAGGGGTCGATATCGAGGACGAACCGCCCGATGCACGGCTCGGCGAACACCTGACCCACCTGCGTGCGGCGCTCGACGACGACCTCGCCGAGGACCTCCACACCCTGGAGGCGGTCGCGGCCGAGACCGACGACGGCCGGGACGTGCCGGCCCGCTGTCCGCAGCAACACTGTGACGCCGTCTGGTCGGGACGAACCGTGCTCGGTGTCGGAGCCGGCCGGTACGAGCGTCTCGACGACAGCCGTGTCCAGTGTCTAGCCTGCGAGACGGTCACGCGACTCGACGGCCACGACGACTGACCCGCTCGGACAGACCGGGGCGACCACACACCGGAGTCCAGTGGGTATCCACCGGGCGGGTGGAGCAGTCGTCGTCGGGGCCGCAGGTTGTTTCGATAGAGTAATACGACGGGCGGAACCACTCCGAGGGATGACTGACGCGGCTCGACTCCGCGATAGCACGGAGATTCGTCTACCGAGTCCGGCGCTCATCGGACTCCGGGCCGGACTCGAGGGGCGACTCGTCGTCGCTGTTCGGGCGGACAGCGGCGGGATACAGTGTCGGCAGTCCAACCGAGAGAAAACACGCGAGCGAGTTCCTCGCGCGCAGCGGTGTCGCCCTCGGCTGAGTGTGTGGGCCACACAGATCAAAAGGGAATTCTTAACACCATCTCCACCGGATAAAGGGATATGGCAGACAGTATCGAGGTTTTAGTTCCCGGCGGCGAGGCGGACCCCGGACCGCCACTCGGACCCGAACTCGGGCCGACACCGGTGGACGTTCAGTCTGTTGTACAGGAGATAAACGAGGAGACAGCGGCGTTCGACGGAACGGAGGTGCCCGTGACCGTCTCCTACGAGGACGACGGCTCGTTCGACATCGAGATCGGTGTCCCCCCGACGGCCGAACTGATAAAGGACGAGGCCGGGTTCGACACCGGGAGCGGCGAGCCACAGGAGGAGTTCGTCGCCAATCTCACCGTCGACCAGATAATCCAGATTGCCGAGCAAAAGCAGTCGGACCTGCTCTCCTACGACCTGCAAAACGCCGCAAAGGAGGTTGTCGGTACCTGTACCTCGCTCGGTGTCACCATCGAGGACGAGGACCCACGGGAGTTCAAGCAGCGACTGGAGGACGGCGAGTACGACGACCGATTCGCCACCTCGGCAGAGGCCTGAGAGCCGACACACGACATCGGTCGTCACCGTTTCGAGACCAGAAACCGGTAGCCGTACTTACCTACCGATGCATCGAAGGTTGGGGTATGAGACAGAGCGAACAATCCCGTGGTCTCTCCCGCCGCCGGTTCATCGCGGCCGGCGGGGCTGCCGCCACCGCGGCGGTGGCTGGCTGTGCAGGCGTGGTGAACTGGGTCGTTGACAAGTTTTTCGGCGAGGTAAACGTGGGGAACAACACCGGCCGGACCCTCGACGGCTCGATCACCGTGGTCGGTCCGGACGACGAGACGCTCCTCGATGAGTCGTTTAGCATCTCCCCCGGCGAGGAGAACGGCGAGGACAACACCGCAACCTACGACAGCGTGTGGACGGAGACGGGCTCTTACGAGATGACGCTGCAGTTCGACGACCCCGTCGAGGAGGTGTCGACGGCCACCGAGACCGTGACCGTCGAGGACACCGGCGACGACGTGTTGCTCGTCGTGGTCGGGGCGGACGAGGTCGAGGAGACGGTCCTGTTCAGTCTCGGGGACAGCTTCACCGACGCAGTCCCCGACGAGGTCGAGGAGGGCTGACAGGGTCGACGCCACACGCGGCGCGAGGAGTGTCTATCTCCGGGCCGAGAACGGGTCGGACCTGCTGCCGACAGCGGTTTTTGCTCACGACCGCAACGGGGAGCTATGCCACGTCGCCGGCTCACGACGCGCCCGGTCGAGGTGACCCCGACCGGGCAGCTGCTCGAACTGCTGTACGACGACGGCGAGACCGACGGGCTTCTGTTCTGTGCGGGCCACGGCGGCGAGGTCGAGCCCGGAACCGCCGAACTCGGGCTCGAACTCGCGACCGGACACGAGACGGCCGCCTGCTGGGCCACCCTCGGCCACGAGTCCGACGGCAGCGCGTTCGACACCTGGCATCCGCCCTCGACGGCGATCACGCCCGCAGAGTACCCGTTGCTCGACCGGATCGCCGACCGCGGGTTCCGGACCGTCGTCAGCATCCACGGTCTGGCCGACGACGAGGTGCTCGTGGGTGGGAGACTCGACGACGACCGGAAAAAACGGGTGGCGAGACGGCTCGACACGGCGCTCACCGTGCCCGTCTCCGTCGCACGTGACCGCCAGTACGCGGGGACACACCCGGAGAACTTCGTGAACTGGCTCGCCGACGACGGCGCGGGGCTACAGCTCGAACTCGGGTGGACCGCCCGGGGACCGGAGGCCGGAGCCCTGGAACGCTCTGTCCGGTCACTGCTGGAGCGGGGTCTGCCCTGACACTGACTACTTCGAGCCACTCCGGTATCGACCGCACGACTCTCTGTGCGGTCACACCGGTAAACAGCCCCACTGAGCAGTACGAGACCCCGGCTGCGACCCGACTACGGAACTGGACCACCGGGGCGACACGCGACACACTATTGTTTCTCGGCGTGAGATAGGTTGACATGTCCGAGGATAGCCGTGCCTCGACAGGAGAGGCGACACAGGTGGACTCACTCGACGAGGTGTTCTCGAGTCTGGGTGACGAGACCAGACTCGAGATTCTCCTGGAACTCGCCGCGGTGGCGAGCGACCAGGGTATCGGTGAGGGTCTTGGCTTTGCCGCGCTCCGCGAGCGGGTCGGCGTGACCGACAGCGGCCGGTTCAACTACCATCTCGGCAAACTCACCGGCCGGTTCGTGACCAAACGGGGGGACAGCTACGTTGCCCGGTGGCCGGCGCTGATGCTCGTCGCCGCCATCCGTGCCGGACAGTACGATGACACCGACCTGACGCCGGAGCGTGCGACGACCGAGTTCACCTGTCACCGCTGTGACCGGGCCCTGGAGGTCCGGTTCGAGTCGGGGACACTCGGTGCCGGCGTGCTCATGTACTGCCCGGAGCACGGCGGGATGGACGATTACAGGTTCCCGCCGGGTGTGCGGTCGGGACGGTCGGCGCGCGAGGCGATGCGGGTCGCGTACACCCGCCTCCTGGAGAACGTTCGTCTCGCCAGACGAGGAATCTGTATGGAGTGTTGGGGGCGTGTCTCGACGGACTACGTGCCCGATACACCCGACACAGAGAGCGAGTACGAACACCAGCTCGAGGGCCAGATTTTCGTGCAGTTTGCGTGTGAGCGCTGTTGGAACCAGTTCGGCGTTCCGGTCCGTACGTACGTCGGGACCTACCCGGTCGTCGCAGCGGCGTTCCGGAAACGGGGGTACCAGCAGTTGGAGGCAACCGACGCGATGACCGCCGAGCGCGGGATAACCTGCGAGGATATGCTGGTTCAGGAGGACCCAAGACGCGTGAGTGTCCGAATCGGGTTCGACGACGAGACGCTCGTGTTGACACTCGACGAGGGGTGTTCGGTGGTCGACCACGAGTGGTGTTGAGCAAAGGACCCGTTGTCTGCCCGCCGACACACCGGAGAGCAGAGCTCGGGGACGGGTTGGCCGGCCGTGCCCTGTCGACGGGCGGCGTGGGAGTTTTACTGCTGGGTCGGCGAGTCACCGGTGGTGGCGATGACGAGACGTTACCCCCACCGAGCCCCGTGTGACGAGCCACTCACACCGAGCCACCACACCGAGACATCCGCACGTCGGCCCCCGGGTGCGGTATACTACTATCCCCCTATTATGCTGTGCGATGCCCCCGTCGACACAGCGGTTGCTCGCGGGGGAGACCGCGGCGAGACGTCTCTACGAGATGTAGACGCCGATTGTCGTCCGGACTGCCACACGGCGGGGTCACCCCGTACCAGGACACGCAGCGGTACGTCCTCCGGACAGAGCTGGCCCTCGTCTCTCTACCGACGGGTCACGAGAGCGCAGACAGCAGACGGTTCGGCGTCCGGGCGACGCTACCGGGGTGAGGGTACCGGCCCCGGGTCCGACAGCCGGCGGGTTCGTGGCCGCTCGTGTATCACAGGGCCTTTTTGAGTGCCCGTAGCCTAAACTGTGTAATGAGTCATCCATTCGAGAGTCTCCCGACCCCGCCCCTCGACGACGAGTTGGTGGACAAGGCGTTCTCGCGGGCGTCCCGAGCCGGCCGCGCGAAGTCCGGGCTCGACGCCCAGAGCTCGATGCTGCAGACGGCGGCGAACATCATCTCCGACAATCTCGAGAACGTGGTCACCGGGTGGCCGGACCTCGACACGGTCCACCCGTTCTACCACGACCTCGCAGACGCCATCGTCGGCGTCGACGCGCTGCGCGGACACCTCAACGAGGTCGGCTGGGCCTCCCGCAAGGCAACGGATATCCGCACCGAGTACGAGTCCCGTCTCCGGGGGACCAGTCTAGAGACCACGCGCAAGCACCGCAAGCAGGCCTTCGCCCGTCTCGCCGACGTGGTCGAAGAGGTCGGCGACGACCTCGAGGCGCTGATGAACGCCCGCAACTCGCTTCGGTCGCTGCCGGATATCCGGCCGGACAGACCGACGGTCGTCGTCGCGGGTTACCCGAACGTCGGCAAGTCTTCGTTTGTCAACAGCATCACCCGGGCCGACAACGAGGCGGCGTCGTACCCGTTCACCACCACCCAGGTCCGCGTCGGTCACGTCGAACATCGCCACATCAACTACCAGTTCGTCGATACGCCGGGGCTGCTCGACCGGCCACCGGCCGAGCGCAACCCGGTCGAGTCACAGGCAGTCAGCGCACTCACACACGCTGCCGACACCGTGCTCGTCGTGCTCGACCCGACCGGAACGTGTGGCTACCCGCTCGACCTGCAAGAACGGCTCCTGGCGGATATCCGTGACCGGTTCGACACCCCGATTCTCACCGTGTACAACATGCTCGACCGGATGGACGAGGAGACGCGGTCGAGGGTCGACGGGGCGTACACGATGAGTGTCGCCACCGGTGAGGGTGTCGACGCGGTGCTCGACGCCGCCATCGAGGCGGCCGACTACGAACCCGAACTGCCGGTCGACGAGCAGTAGCCCGCCGTTGTCCTGTCTGTATCGGGCTACCGGTGACAACGTACCCGAGGGCAACCGCCGGCCCGTTCGGCCCGGAGACTTTCATGCCGGCTGTCGTAGTGGCCCGTATGAGATGTATAATCGTCGGATACGGCCGCGTCGGACGGCGGACCGCGAGCACACTCCGCGACGAGGGACACGACGTCGCCGTCGTCGACAGCGATCGCGAGCGCGTCGAGCGTGCACGCGACGAGGAGTTTACTGCCGTCGAGGGTGACGGCGGCACGGCGGAGACGCTCAGACCGGCCGGTGTCGCGGATGCCGACGCCGTCGCCGGCTTGACCGGTGACATCAACGCGAACTTCTCGGCGTGTGTCGTCGGCGACGCACACGGCTGTCGGACCGTTCTCCGGGTGGACAAGAACGTCGGCGACCCGCTGTACGACCGTTACAGCGACATCGCCGACGAGGTCATCTACCCCGAGCGCCTCGGCGCGGCCGGGGCGAAGGCCGCGCTGCTCGGGGGGACGTTCGAGGTGGTGGCGGAGCTCGCCGAACAGCTCTCGATGGCGAGTGTCACCGTCCCGGAGGATGCTCCGGTCGTCGGGGAGCGTGTCGTCGAGATAGAACTACCGGGCGAGGCCCACATCTGCGCTCACGGGCGCGCAGACGGCGAGATGACCGTGCCGCTCCCGCAGACCCGCGTCGAGGCCGGTGACTCTGTCGGTGTCGTGGTCGACCCGGAGCGGTTGCCGGAGGTCCGGTCCGCGCTCCGGGGATCTAGTGCCGCCGGCTAACACCGTGCTGTCGGCTGTAGCCGACAGCCCCCTCTCACGGCCGTTCGACCGGGTGGGCGATCCCCTCTGCGAGGGTGTCGATGGTCTCGGTCATCTCGACAACTGCGGGGTGGACACCGAGAAACACCAGTATGTCACCGTCGTGGGTGCGGTCTCCGAGGTGCAGACGGAACTGGACCGACTCCTGTTCACCATCGGCGCGAAACGCCTCGACGGGAACCGACTCGTCGAGCACGGTCACGGTCCGTCTGCCGACCGTCTCGATGCTCTCTACGGGAACAGCGTCGGCGCGCTCGACCATCGCCTGCAGGAGCCGTTCGCGGTCGAACTGTCGAACCGGGTTCACAGCCTGGCCGGCGACGCTCACCGTCGGTGTCGTCAGGAGCGAGAACCCGGCCGCGCTGGTCTCGGTAGCTCCTGTCGTGTACTGTGTGAGCCAGTTCTGGAGCCGGAGCTCCCGGCTCTCGTCGGCGATGTCGACGGTCTGCTCGTACACCTGGTCTGTCAGAGCCGTCTGCTCGAGTCCGGTCGCCGCCGCCGCGGACGCCTCGACGGCCGCCGGCTCGGCCTCCCGGTTGAGCGCCTCGTCGAGTGTCTCGTCGAGACGCGAACAGCCAGCCAGCGCCGCCACACAGGCTCCTACCGTTCCGAGCGCGGTCCGTCGTGTGTACATATCTGCCGGGATGGCTGTAACAGCTAAATGTATTTGGCTCGCGGTCGCCCGATTCGCAACCCGCTTGAATATCGGGTGCCTGTTACCGCGTAATGAACGCAGACGCAGCTGTTCTGGACATCGACGGCGTGCTCGTCGATGTCTCGTCATCGTACCGGCGGGCAGTTGTCGAGACTGTCCGGCGGGTCCACGGGGAGACTATCGACCGCGCGGCCGTCCAGCAGTTCAAGCAGGCCGGTGGGTTCAACAACGACTGGGAGCTGACAGACGCCGCAACGCTGTACGTGCTGGCGCGGTCCGAGGGGATGGACCGGTCGGTCGGCTCGTTCACCGATGCCGTCGCACAGACCGGTGGCGGCCTGTCGGCCGCCCGGTCCGTGGTCACGAACGAACTGTCACCGGCGGCACGCGAGCGGGTGTTCACCACCTGGTCCTCGGACCGCAACCGAGCCGTCTTCCAGCAACTGTACCTGGGGAGTGAGCTGTACCACGAGCTCGAGGGCGAGGAGCCGTCGTTCGACGCCCCGGGGTTCATCCACGACGAGCACACGCTCATCGACGAGGCGACACGCGACGCACTCGACCTGCCCCTGGGGGTGCTCACCGGTCGACCGGCCGCCGAGGCCGACATCGCGCTCGACCGCGTCGGGCTCGACATCCCCCGGGAACACCGCATCACGATGGACGACCCCGAGGCCGGGAAACCCGACCCGGCGGGGCTCGTGACACTCGCCGACCGACTCGGGGCCGACAGTCTCGTCTTCGTCGGTGACACCCTCGACGACGTGCGAACCGCGGTCGATGCGGATGCAGACGACAACCGAACCTACCGCGGTGTCGGGGTGCTCACCGGGGGGCTCACCGGCGAGACGGGCCGGAAAACGTTCGAGCGGGCCGGCGCGAGCACGGTTCTCGACTCGGTGAACGCCCTCCCACGGCTACTCGGTGGCTGATGTGGTGTCTCAGCCGGCGAGCACGTCGAGCTTCCACGCGACCTCGGAGCGCTTGCGCTCGACCGGGTCGGGGTCCGGTGTGCGAAACTCACGGGCGCGGTCGGCCCCGGCCGCGAGCTGGGCACGGGCCGCCCGGTACTGTGCCCTGGCGGCCGCCTCCTCGCCGTCGGTCGCGTGCTCGTCACCGGCCGACTCGAGACGAGCCGCGTACGCACACCGGGCGTCGACCAGCCCGTTTGCGAGCAGGGCGATCCGGAACCGGAGTTCGTCGGTGTCCGCCGGTGTCTCGATATCGGTTCCCCAGCCGAGCGCGAGGGCGTCGCGGTACCGGGCGAGCGCATCGGCCAGTAGCTGCACGCGGGTCTCACAGTCGTCGGTGACGAGGGCACGCGCCGTCGCGTGCTCCGCACGCTCGACGGGAAGCGCTGCGAGCCGGTCGAGCCGCCGGTCGACCTGTGCACGAGCGGCGGCCACCTCGGCGGTATCCAGGTCGTGGGCCCGTGCGACCGAGTCGGCGGTCTCGAGCCGGGAGCGGGCTTCGGTGTATCGCTCGTAGGCACCGACGTAGTCGGTGTCGTCACGGGACATCGACGCTGCCGCGTCGAGCAGTGAGCGAGCACGGCTCACCCGTGAGTCGACCCGGGCCCGGTGGAGTCGCCGCCTGACGGCTCCGATTCGGTCGCCGAGTGCCGCCGTCAGACCGGCCGCCTCGACCCGCTCGTCGAGCTCCGTAACCGTCTCCGTCGCAGTCGTGAACAGCCCGATGGCCTGCTGGTGTTCGCCGGCCTCGATGTGGCTCCGGATGGCCGCAATCTGCCCGTCGAGTTCCGCAAGAAGGGTCTCGACGTAGCCCCAGCAGTCGGCCGCCGTCTCGATGTACGCGGCGGCGTCGGAGGGGTCGTCACCTGCCATCTCGAACCGGTAGGTTCCGCTGTTCCAGCACGTGACGGTGAGTGTCGTCCCGAACAGGCCGCCGTCGGCTGTGACCGTCCTGGTGTCGGTGTGGGGAAGCTCGAGTGTGTGCGTGTCGTCACGACTTCCCGCCACGAGCAGGACCCGGTGGTCGGTGACGAGCGCGAGTGAGCCCTCTGTTTCGACCACCGTCTCGTCGTCACTGGTCTGGTGGACGAGTCTGCCGGTACCCGGGAGCCGGAAGACCACCGCCTCGTCCGAGTCGACACTGTCGGCGGCCGTCCGGGCCAGGTGCGTGACCGTCTGCTCGTCCGGTCCACTTGCGAGCAGCCCCTCAAGCAGACCCGTTCGTCTCATCTGATACGTTCTTCGCCCGGGGCGCAGTTAGTCATTTCGCCAACCGGATCGGGCCTGTAGTCGACCCCCGGGGCCGCTCGGGACCGGCGAGACGGCAGGTATTTTATAACAGCAGGCGTAGACAAACTGCCCATGAGTCGTTTCATGGCATCATCACAACTACCGCCCGTTACAGGGCAGATCAGCAATGCAACATTCAGAGAAGTACCTCATCCACGCGCAGATACAGACGAGCGGGGTGGTCGAGCGAAGTGACGTCGTCGGTGCGGTGTTCGGGCAGACCGAGGGGCTGTTGGGCGAGGAGCTCGACCTCCGTACGCTCCAGGAGTCCGAACGGGTCGGTCGCATCGACGTCGATATCGACTCGGCCGACGGGCAGTCGATCGGAACGTTCACCGTCGCGTCTGCGATGGACCGTGTCGAGACGGCGGTGCTCGCGGCCTCGTTCGAGACGATCGAGCGGGTCGGCCCCTGTCGGGCGGACTGTCGGGTCACCGAGATAGAGGACGTCCGGGCGGCGAAACGCCGCCAGGTGGTCGACCGCGCGACAGAGCTGTTACGGGCCTTCGAGGCCACGGCAATCACCGACGAGGCGCTCGTCGAGACAGTCCGTAAGCAGGCCCGCACGGCGGAGATCACCGAGTACGCCGACCAGCCGGCGGGTCCACGGGTCGAGTCCAGTGACGCCATCATCGTCGTCGAGGGACGGGCAGACGTGCGACAGTTGCTCGGATACGGTGTCAAAAACGCCATCGCCGTCGAGGGGACCGATATCCCCGACGCGGTGGCACGCCTGACCCGTGACCGAACGACAACGGCCTTTCTAGACGGCGACCGGGGTGGCGACCTCATCCTCGAGGAGCTTCAGCAGGTCGGCGCTGTCGACTACGTGTCGTTCGCACCCGACGGTCAGTCCGTCGAGGACCTCAGCCACACCGAGGCGATGACCGCCCTGGAAAAAAAGATAGACCTCGAGCAGGTCACCCAGAGAACAACGGCACGGGAGGCGTTCGCCCCGACACAGGGTGGGACAGTCGCCCCCGCGGAGTCGGGAAAGTCTGAGTCGGCACCGGCCGCATCTGCCGCCGTCGAGACGGACCCGGCGGCCGGGACCGACGGCGGTGTCGCGACCGCCGGTGACACAACGGGGGACCACACGGCGAGCGCCCGGCCCGGCCCCACGACTGACGAGTCGGCCGAGCGCGAGCCGGAGACACTGGGTGGCCACGTCGAGGCAGTCGTCGAGAACGGGACCAAACGGGTCAGACTGCTCGACGACGAGCTGTCGATCATCACGGAGGGCGATGCCGACGCAGCGTTCGACACGGTCGCCGACAGCGACCCCGCCCCGGAGTGGGTCATCCTGGACGGGACAGTCACACAGCGGCTGCTCGACGTTGCCGCCCAGCGCAGCGTCGGCCAGTTGGTCGGTGCCGCCACCGGCGAGTTCGTCAAGCAGCCGGCAGGTGTCCGCGTCCGGACCGCGGCCGACGTTCTCTGAGCCCGACTCCGGTGGCCCGCGGCGCGGACTGGGTTTTTTGCCTCCCCGCGCGGTGTGACCGACGACAGCACGCCGATAGACATCGAGTGGACGGGGTGGGCCGGCGCTCGACCGCGCCGGGTCGGACCGGACGACCGGTGTTGCTCGCGCTCGTGACTCTCTCGGAACTGCCGACTGATGCACCAGAGGAGTTGCACCGAACCGCGTGTCGCTACAGTCGACAACGGGCTCGTGCCCGTGTGGATACCGACCGTCGCCCCCGTGCGAGCGATACGACGTGCGTGGGCTCCCGTCGACGGCGTTTCTCGCCTCCGACGGGAAGACGGGGGCAACCTACCTCGGCGTCGACGGGTTCCGCGGCATTCTCGACAGCGTTCGGCGGGCCTGGGACGGCAGGGGCACGGACGGGGTCGGTGCCGCGGGTGAGTCCGACGGGACCAGAGCCCTCAGGGGAGACCGGTCACACAGTCGCCCGGGGAGACACCGTTTGCCTCGCTCCACCCCGACACCACCTCCAGAACGTACTGGCCGACTCCCGTCGTCGAGTCGTAGGTCAGGTAGTACTCGAGCGGGCCGCTGGGGGCGTCCATCGTGGTTATCTCTGTTATCTCCCCGTTGCTCCCGATGTAGACGATGTCGAGTCCGAACGCCATGTTACGCATCTCGAACTCCCGGGAGGCCACCTCGTCGTAGGGGAACAGCATCCCCTCGTCGGGGGCGAGCGAGTCGGTCCGCGAGAGGCCGACGTACTGCTGTGCCGACGAGGCCGCAACGTCGGCAGTGACCGTCGCCCGCTCGTCGCCGGCACAGTCGGTCACCGTCAGCGTGCGCTGCTCGTAGGACCCGGTCGACACCGGGAGGAGCCCGGCGTGTGAGACAACCAGGTACAGAACGAGGATACCGACGGCCACCGCAACGGCGAACAGCCCGTACCGGCGAGCGCGCTTCCTGTTCATACTGGTCTCGGTGTGGTTACACGGCTCTTGTTCCCGGGGGTAAGTGAATTGTCGGTGTTCGGGTGGTCCGCTGGAGCCGACCGGGTCTCCCGGTCTGGGAGCCGGTCGGGGTGAGTCGGCCACCGACGGTTCAGTCGGCGCCGGTCTGGACGGGTAGGAACGGGTCGTCGGTCTCGCGTGTCGCGGGGTCGGGCAACTCCGTTCGGACGTCGACACGGGAGTGCTCGGCGATTACCTCGGCGTAGGCGTCGGGCATCACCCGCGAGAAGCGTGTGCGCTCGGACTCCCAGTCGGCCAGTAGCTCCGCCGCCCGCTCCGAGCCGGTGTAGACGGCGTGGTTCTCGACGAGACGGGTCAACATCGCGCGGTCGCGTTCGTCGAGTTCGTCGGAGACGGTCACCATCCCGGTGTTCGCACGCTCTGTGAGGCTGTTGTCGGGGTCGTAGACGTAGGCGACACCGCCGGACATCCCCGCGGCGAAGTTCCGCCCGACCGCCCCGAGCACGGCGATCGCGCCGCCGGTCATGTACTCACAGCCGTGGTCGCCGACGGACTCGACGACGCCTCTCACCCCGGAGTTGCGCACCGCGAACCGCTCACCGGCCGCGCCGTTGACGTAGCACTCACCCTGTGTAGCGCCGTACAGCGCGACGTTGCCGGCCACGATGTTCTCCTCGGCGCTGTAACCGGCGTCGGGAGGCGTCCGTACGACGAGTTTGCCACCCGAGAGCCCCTTTCCGAGATAGTCGTTCGCGCTGCCCGCGAGCTCCATCGTGACACCGCTCTGGAGAAACGCACCGAAGCTCTGACCAGCCGTCCCCGAGAAGCGGGCGGTGACGGTGTCGGCGGGCAGGCCGTCGATGCCGTGCTCCCGGGAGAGACGGTTCGAGAGGGTCGCACCGACCGTCCGGTCGACGTTCGTTATCTCCATGTCGACGGTGACCGGTTCGCCACGTTCGATAGCCGGTTGGGCACGCTCGAGGAGCTCCCGGCCGAGCCGCCCGACCGGGTCGGCAGACTGCTCGCGGGTTCTGTACCGGTCGACCCCCGCAGGACGGTCCGGCTCGGCGAGCAGCGAGGCGAGGTCCAGTTTCCGGGCGGTCTCGTGCTCGACGTCGGTTCGCTGGCTGAGCAGGTCGACACGACCGACCATCTCGTCGACCGAGCGGAAACCGAGCGCCGCCATGAGCTCGCGCAGCTCTTCTGCGACGAAGCTCATGTAGTTGATGACGTGCTGTGGCTGACCGGCGAACCGCTCACGGAGGCTCTCGTCCTGCGTGGCGACACCGACCGGGCAGGTGTTCTCGTGACACTGCCGGGCCATCACACAGCCCGAGGTGACCATCGAGGCGGTGCCGAACACGTACCCCTCCGCGCCCAGGAGCGCCGCGACGGCGACATCACGACCAGTCTTCAGCCCGCCGTCTGTGGTCACCCGAATCCGGTCACGCAGACCGGTCCGGCAGAGCAGTTGATTTGCCTCCGCCACCCCGAGCTCCCACGGAACACCCGCGTTCTTGATACTGGTCTTTGGCGACGCACCCGTGCCACCGGAGTGCCCCGAGATGTGGACGGTGTCGGCGTTTGCCTTTGCGACGCCGGCGGCGATGACACCCACGCCCGCCTCGGCGACCAGCTTCACGTTCACCGCCGCCTCGGGGTTCGCGGCGCGCAGGTCACCGATGAGCTGTTTCAGGTCCTCGATAGAGTAGATGTCGTGCTGGGGCGGGGGCGAGATGAGCCCAACCCCGGGTGTCGCGTACCGGACGTGAGCGATCATCTCGTTTACCTTCTTGCCGGGCAGGTGTCCGCCCTCGCCGGGTTTCGACCCCTGTGCCATCTTTATCTGGAGCCTGTCGGCCGCGGAGAGGTACGTCGACGTGACCCCGAACCGGCCGGAGGCAACCTGCTTTGTTCGACACTCCTTCTCGGTGCCGAACCGCTCGGGTGGCTCACCACCCTCGCCGGTGTTCGCCCCCGCGCCGAGCCGGTTCATCGCGATGGCGTTGTTCTCGTGCATCTCGGGGGAGAGCGAGCCGAGACTCATCGCGGCTGTCTCGAAGCGCTCCACGATCGACGTAACCGGCTCGACCGACTCGAGCGGAACTGACTCGCGGCTCTCGCGGTCGAACGCGAGCAGACCCCGGAGTGTGGCGAGTTGCTCACTCTGGTCGTTTACCTGGTCGGCGAACTCACGGTACCGCTCGTAGTCGCCGGTGCGAACCGCCTGCTGGAGTGTGCTCACGGTCTGTGGGTTCCACTGGTGGTAGATGCCGCTGGTCCGGTTCTCGTACTCGCCGACCCGGTCGATGTCGGCCGCCCCCGTCCAGGCGTGCTCGTGGCGGGCGAGCAGGTCCGACTCTATCTCCTCGATACCGACACCCTCGGTCCGGTTCTCGGTCCCCTCGAAGTACTCCGCGACGAACGACGAGGAGAGCCCGACGGCCTCGAATATCTGTGCCCCCCGGTAGCTCTCGACGGTCGAGATTCCCATCTTCGCCATCGTCTTCAACAGACCGTCCTCGACGGCACCAACGTACGCGTCGACCGCCCGGGCCGGGTCGGCCCCGTCTGGTCCGGCGACCAGGTCGGTTATCGTCTGGTAGGCCAGATACGGGTTGACCGCGCCCGCACCGTAGCCGACGAGTGTCGCGATGTGGTGGACGGTCCGGGGGTCACCCGACTCGACGACCAGCCCGACCCTGTTGCGTTGACCGTTGCGCACGAGGTGGTGGTGGACCCCGCCGACGGCGAGCAGTGACGGAACCGGAACGCGGTCGGGTCCTGCCGCCCGGTCAGAGAGAACCACGATGTCGTGGTCGGCTGCGGCGGCCGAGGCGTCCGCCCGCAGCTGTTCGACGGCGGCCTCCAGCCCCCGCTCGTCGGGGTCGTACGTGATATCGACGACCGCCGTCGAGAGTGTGCCGTCGAGTGTCTTTATGTCGGCGGTCTCTGTGTCTGTGAGAATCGGGGAGTCGAGCACTAACTGACGGGCGTGTGCCGGTGTCTCGGCCAGCAGGTTGCGCTGGGCACCGAGCCGTGTCTCTAAACTCGTCACGAGCTCCTCTCGGATGTAGTCGAGTGGTGGGTTCGACACCTGCGCGAACAGCTGCTTGAAGTAGGTAAACAGCGGCCGGTTGAACTGTGAGAGCACGGAGAGTGGCGTGTCGTCGCCCATCGAGCCGATCGGGTCGGCCCCCGTCTCGGCCATCGGCTCCAGCAGGTGGTCGATCTCGTCGTACGTGTAGCCGTAGGTCGCCTGGTGCGGGCGTAGTCGGGCGACCCCCTCCGGTGGGGTGCTGTCCCCGTCGGGGGAGAGCTCACCGAGGCGGCGCTGCTCGCGGTCGACCCACTCGCCGTAAGCCGGGTCGGCGAGCCGCTCGAACACCTCCTCGTCGGGGACAATCCGGCCTTCGTCGGGGTCTGCGAGAAAACACTGGCCGGGCTGGAGTCGTCCGCGCTCGCGGATCTCGCTCTGGTCGTAGTCGAGTGCACCGGCCTCGGAGGCCATCACCAGCGTGTTGTCCTCGAGCACGTCGTACCGGCAGGGGCGGAGCCCGTTGCGGTCGAGCACCGCACCGACGCGTTCGCCGTCGGTCGCCGCCACCAGCGCCGGCCCGTCCCAGGGTTCGACCAGCGAGGCGTGGTAGTCGTAGAACTCGCGGCGCCGGCCCGACACCTCGGTTGCGTCGCTGCGCCAGGCCTCCGGAATCAGTGTCCGCAGCGCGTGCGGGAGCGACCGCCCGCCGAGCATCAGCAGCTCCAAGGCGTTGTCCACACTCGCGGTGTCCGACTGGGTCGGGTCGTCGATAACCGGTTTCAGCGTCTCGATGGTCTCGCCAAACGCCGGGTGTTCGATGTCGGTCTCCCGGGCACGCATCCAGTTTATGTTGCCCTGGATGGTGTTGAACTCGCCGTTGTGGACGATACGCCGGTACGGGTGAGCGAGGTGCCACGCGCCCAGTGTGTTCGTCGAGAACCGGGCGTGGACGAGCACGAACGTCGAGCGCAGTCGCTCATCGCGCAGGTCCGGGTAGTACGAGGCGAGCTGGCACGCCGTGAGTAGCCCCTTGTAGACCAGTGTCTTTCGTGACAGCGAGACAACGTAGAACCGCTCGTGACCCGGTGGTGACTGCTCCTCGACGGCGTTTTCGAGTGCCCGGCGAGCAACGTACAGTCGCCGGTCGAACGGCTCGACGGCGTCGTCGTCGGGGAAATCGGCGCTGGAAGCCGAGACGTGTCCCGTTCCCTCCGAGACATCGGTCACGAACACCTGCCGGACCGTGGGCTCAGACTCCAGGGCAGTCTCCCCCAGGCCCTCGTTTTCCGTGGGGACAGTCCGCCAACCCAGCACCGAGAGCCCCGCGGCCGCGAGATGCTCCTCGATAAACGCCACGAGGGCGGCACGCTCGTCCGCCTCCCGGGGCAGGAACACCGCACCGACCGCGTACGACCCGCGCTCTGGCAACGCGAACGGAACCTCGGCACGGAGAAACTCGTGTGGAATCTGCAGCATGATACCCGCCCCGTCCCCCGTGTCCGGGTCCGCACCTGTCGTCCCGCGGTGCTCCATACACTCGACAGTCGAGAGCCCGTCGTCGACGACCTGGTGTCGCCGCTCGCCGTCGAGGTCCATCACCACCCCGACGCCACAGTTCGAACGGGTCGCTCCGGGCGAGACGAGCCCGTTTGTCTCCTCAGTTCCCTGGTTCATGATAGGTATCAACAACCACTCCACGCATATCAGGGTACTCCTGAAATGCACATAGTGTGTAAGACTCAAATAAGGGTGTACTAGGAGTGTGCAGGACAGCCTACCCCGGGTGGTCCGGGGTCGAACCGTTATTCACTCTGGCCCCTGTACACGTGGTATGGAGAGTGACCCGCAGCGCCCACACCTCCGACGGACGGTTCCGATAACACCGACACTCCCGGGTCACCGTGTCGGCTCCGACACCGTCGGGGGTGGCCGGGTTCGGTCGGGGCGGCTATCACCGGCGCTCGCGTCCGCCGGGCGACAGTCGGGGGACGACGGATGAGCGGTGAGTCACACGACCCCGAGCACCCGCTGTTCGCCCGGGTGTACGACCCGGTGATGGCACTCCCCGAGCGGTTCCTGCTCGCAGACCACCGGGCCCACCTCGCGGAGGGGCTCTCGGGGCTGGTGCTCGATATCGGCTCGGGAACCGGGGCGATGTTCCCACACTACCCGGCGACACCCGAGGTGACCGTCCACGCCGTCGAACCGGACCCGCACATGCGCCGGCAGGCAGCAGAACGGGCCGACCGTCTCCCGCTCGACCCGGCGGTGGTCGACGCGGGTGTCGAAGACCTGCCGCACCCCGAGAACAGCGTCGACGCGGCGGTGGCGGTGTTTGTCTTCTGTACGGTGCCGGAGTTCGGGGCGGCGCTGGACGAACTGGCACGTGTGTTGCGACCCGGCGGTGAACTCCGGTTTCTCGAGCACGTCCGGGGCCGGGGGAGGGTCGGCTCTGTCCACGACGCGCTCGCCCCCGCCTGGTACCACGCCGCCGGCGGTTGCAACCTCAACCGGGAGACCGGTGCGGTGCTCGCGGCCGACGAGCGGTTCGACCTGTTCGAGTACACCCGCTTCGAGTCTGGTCTCTCCGGACTGCTCCCGCTCGTTCGGGGTCGGCTCGAACGCCGTGGCGGGGCAGCACTGCTCGGCTGACAGCGTGGAACGACCGCT
>JAQCNM010000026.1 GCA_028275025.1 Halovenus sp. | reverse complement strand
TAACCGACGCGGGCCACGAGGTAGATGCACTGGTAAATAACGCGGGTTACGGGTCGTACGGCTCGTTTCTCGAAGACGACCTCGAGACGGATCGTGAGCTCATCGGGCTACACGCAGTAACCCCGACAGTGCTCTCGAAGCTGTTCGGCCGTGATATGGCTGCTCGTGGCGGCGGGCGAATCCTCAATAACGCCTCCATTGCGGGGTGGGCACCATCCCCGAACAGTGCGGTCTACTCGGCCGCAAAACACTACGAGCGGGCGTTCTCGGAGGCAATTGCGGACGAACTCTCCGACGAACGTATCACAGTGACCGTGCTGTGCCCGGGAGAGACGGAGACGGGTTTCTTCGACCGTGGCGGCTACGATGACTCCGGAGCCGCCGAGGCGAATATGATGACACCAGCCGAGGTGGCTGCGGCGGGCTACGAGGGGCTCATGGCCGGGGAGCGAATCGTCATCCCCGGGTCGCTTAACAAGTTCCGCGTGTTCCTCCGCCGAATTATGCCACGCTCGCTCTACCTGAAGCTGGTCAAACAGTCCATCTCGAAGTAGGATACGCTCCGACGGGATCCCCCCGCTGCACTCAACAGCCCCGTTGTCCCGTATTTACATCTCCATTCATACCGATACAGAAGCCGTTGGTGGGACACGAGTGCGAGATGTTGTCCCTGTGCCGGCGGTGGGTGCCGGCGCACACGCGTCGGCCGTGAGCGATGCCCACAGAGAGTCATACTGCTGGCTGTAACTGGTTGAAGCTATCCGCGACCCCGGGGTCGCGAAATTCGTTACAGACGTACAGCCGGCAGTATCAACTCCGGTCCGGTCAGCGCGCCGACGGTGACGACAATCAGGAGGATAATGACCGTATCGCGCAGGTGCACTGACACGTTGACTACCCATCGAGCGTCCTCTGGGAGCTCACACAGTCGACGCACCGCCTCGATGTGGCCCGTGCCGCGCGCGGACCGGGTTACACGGCAGCCGCGCTCGTGTTCCTCGGCATCCCCTCGACGGTCAGCCCGTCTCTGGACGGTGAGCCGGAGCGAGCGGTCGATGCCGACCGACCCTCGGATCCCCCACGAGCCGGCAAACATGGCGCACCTGGACCAGCCGCTCACCGACCCGAACACCGGGCACGCTCAGATGATGCCGCCGATGACGAGCAGGCCGACGATGAGCAGCACCGTCGCGACCGCGCCGCCCCTGACCAGCGGTTTATTCTCCATTGCCTTCTGGTGGAGCGCCATCGCGGCGTACTCCTCGCGAAACGCGTCGCGGTTCGCCTCGTCGTAGAAGTACTTCGTCCTCAGCGCGAACCGTTCGGTCACCGCACAGCCCGTACAGACCGGCTCACGCTCGAGCCGCTCGGTCCTGCTGTGGTTGTCGCAGGCGACCGCCCCGCAGTTCGAACAGTACGTGTACGTCTCGTCACCGCCGCCCGTCTCGCAGTGAACGCACCGGTGGACCCCGTCCTCGGCGGTCACTCTGGACGGGCCTGCCGCGTAGTACTCGTAGGGATAGGCGTACTCGTGTAACTCGGTCGTCTGCCGAACCTCGGGGAGGTACACCGGTTCGACCGACTGGACGGAGATGTCCGAGAGGGTCGGCTCGACAGTCCTGTTGTAGGTGACGTTGTTATCCCCGGTGTAGGTCACCGTCGTCGTGTGATACTCCTGCAGCCGGTCGACAGTCCACCGCTTGTACTCGGTCTGAGTCTGGCCGAACCGGCGCTCGTCGACCTCGTCGATGGTCTCTTCGAACCGGTCTCGGTCGAGGTCGACTGTCGTATGGAGGTTCTCGGTGACCAGCGTCGTCACATCGTCGTCGGCGACCTGCGGGTGGCCCCGTTCTGCGTGGACGACGAACTGATTGCGCTCGTCGACCCGATGGATGACCCCGACCGATGTCTCGAAGACGGCGTTCGTGTCGGCCGTGACCGCGACCACCGGCCGGAACGTCACCTGCGAGTGTGGCGCCGGCAGGTCGGCGGCCTCGATGTTCTCGATGTCCCGGAACGCCTCCTGGACTGGTGTGTCGAGGCCAGCCGCCGGGTCGTAGGGCCGCAGTGTCTCGTCACAGAGGATCTCGATGCGACCGTTGTACAGGTCCAGCCCGATCTCGTCGGCGATCTCCCGAAGGTCCTCACCGTCGACCAGTTCGATGGGATAGGGGTCGTCGTTCTGTCGCAACCGCTGGGCGTACTCCTTTGCGGGCCCGGTAAACCGTCCGGTCGTGACGACCATCCCGCGCTTGGGACCGTCGAACTCGAAGGTCGCAATCGCCGAGTGCAGCTTCTGGACGACCGGACGGCCGACCGTCTCCGTGTGCTTGCACTCGACGACGATCCCCCGTCGCGTGCCGTCGACAACCTCCTCCATCAGGACGTCTCGACCCTCGTCGGCCGTCCGGGCGGCCTGTCGGACGTTCTCGTAGCCGAGATTCCGAAACACATCCTCGGTCAGGTCCTCGAACTCGAACCCCGAGAGCTCGTCTAAGACAGCCATCCTACGCTCACTCGAACGTACCCTGCCAGTAT
>JAQCNM010000015.1 GCA_028275025.1 Halovenus sp. | reverse complement strand
ATCACTGCCACACGAGGCACGCACGTCAAAGGTGAACTCCGTGGCAGCCCCAGTCACTTCGACCGACTCCAAACCGCATTCACAGACGATGAGTGGCGGGTTGGCACGGCTGAAGTCGTCCACAAGCACGATGAGTGGCGGCTCCACGTCACTGTCACGCACGAAACCCACAGAGTCGCTCGCAAACACGACGCCGACACGATTGTGGGTGTGGATGTGAACGAAGATTGCGTTGCCCTCGCTGCGATGAGTCGGGGCGGTGACCTGAAGAACTCCGTAGTGTTCGAGTACCCGTCAGTGAAAGAGCAGCGCCACGAGTTTTTCACGAAGCGTAAGCGGATGCAGCAAGCCAACCAGACCGCGTTCGAGACAGTCGTCCAGGCTGAGGAACGTGATTACGTTCACGATTGCCTGCACAAGGTGTCGCGGCAAGTAGTTGAGTGGGTCTCGCAATTCAACGACCCGGTGATCGTCTTTGAAGACCTCAAGGACATGCGAGAGTCCATCGACTACGGCACGCGGATGAACCGTCGCCTGCACTCACTGCCGTTTGCTGCACTCCAAGAGATGGTTGAGTACAAGGCTGCGTGGGAGGGGATTCCGTCGGATGCGGTTGACCCTGAGTACACGAGTCAGCGATGCCCGAGAACGGAGTGCCAGCACATCGCACGAGGGAATCGCCACAAAAAGCGATTCAACTGTTGCGAGTGCGAGTTCCAAGATCACGCAGATCGGAAGGCGGCGGTATGCGTTGTGCAAGAGTGGGTCGAAGAGCAGTATGGAAATGTGCCGTCTCTCGACAGGTTGCCCGGACGTGTTCGGGTGATGAGACGGGCGGCATCGGGGGCTGGTGGAGGCCCCGACCCTCACGGACGCCATTCGCGTTCGGGTGTTCCCTCCGCAGGGGAGGCGCGAGCCAGCGGGCAAGCGCGAGAGGAATTAAACACCGTTGCCTCAGCAGTGCCGGAGTAAACACGGACGCCCCGCGCCACCGTGCGCGGGGTACTTCACCGCGTCTGACAGTGACAGTCTCTCCCCCTCCTCGAGACCGACCATCCGGCGCACCCCCTCGGTCATGAGCATCTCGCCAGTCTCGTAGTCGATCTCGAAGGCCCCGGTGTCGCCGGCTAACTCGGTCAGTCGCCGCAGTTCCTCCTGCCGGGTCGCTCGCTCCGACTCGTACCGCCTCTGGACTGCGTTGCCTATCCGGTTCGCCAGGAGCTCGAACTGCTCCGAGCCCGGCTGTTTCTGGAGGTAGTCTGTCACGCCGGCCGAGATAGCGTCACTCGCGACCGCCTCGCTCCCCCGGCCCGTGTACAGGATAAAGGGTAACTCCGGAAACTCCTCGCGAACCGTCTGCAGCAGTTCGATACCGTCCATCCCGGGCATATTGTAGTCCGAGACAACACAGTCCGGCGGGTCCGCGTCGAGCCGTTCGAGCCCCTCACTCGCACTCGTTGCCCCCACAACCTCGAAACTGCCGTACTCGCGCTCGAGAAACGCTGCGGTCAACTCCACGAACTCCGGGTCGTCGTCGACGTGGAGCACCTGAATCGGTCCGGGCACGGTGACCGTCATACAAGATACTCCGGTAGGTCCGGTATAACGGTTTGGACAGGACTGCGCCTGTTGGGACTGTTTCGCCCCCGAGGGTCGACCGGCGGGTCTCTGGTCCGGCCTGCCCCAGATGGCGGTCGACAGCCCGATGACGGGCCGGCCTCACACGAACACCGGCTTGTGGCTGTCTGGGCTGTGGTCACGCGCTCTCATCACGACCCCTCGACGGCACGGAGTCGTTTTGCGACCCCAGCCGGTTCACTGCCCGCCGCATCACGCACCCGGTGGGTCGGAACAAAGAGCGGTGCGGGGTTGGCGGCGAGTGCCTCCCGTACCCCGGTGTCGTCCTCCTCCGGGTCGTACCCGGGGGTCATCTGCGCGACCTGGTCGGCCGTGGCTGTGGTTCCGTAGGGGACTGTCTGCACTGTCTCGAGCACCGCGCGCCGGTCGGTCGGGAGTGTCAGCGCGACCTGGACGTCGTCGAACCCGTCGGGTTCGCCGCCCAGATACGCCACGATGCGGTCGAGCAGGGCGTGCTCGGGACGGGCGTCGGGCTCCGGTTCGGTCGGAAACGAAACAGAAATCACACGCCCCTGCGCGACCGCGACCTGGACGTACCTGTCGAGCAGGGCCGACTCCCGCGCGTAGATACCTGCGTCCTGACTCATCACCCCTCCGTTGGCGGTGCCTGCTCTTCCGTTCTTCGACAGCGACAGCCACGTTCGAGCCGGGACTGTTATTCCGGACGACCACCAACAGTCGGCGATGGGAGTACTCGAGAACAAAGCGCGTGCACGCACGTTCTACCGGTATCTCTCGACGGTCTACGACCGGGTGAACCCGTTTATCTGGACCGAGGAGATGCGCGACGAGGCGGTCGGGATGCTCGACATCGACCGCGACGACCGGGTGCTGGATGTCGGCTGTGGAACCGGGTTCGCAACCGCGGCACTCGCCCGGGAGAGCGACGACGTCCACGGGGTCGACCAGAGCCCACACCAACTCGCCCGCGCGTTCGAGAAGTTCGGCCGACGCGGCCCCGTCCGGTTCTCTCTCGGTGACGCCGAGCGGCTCCCCTTTGCGGACGACAGCTTCGACGTGGTCTGGTCGTCGGGCTCTATCGAGTACTGGCCCGCCCCCGTCGAGACACTGCGTGAACTCAGACGGGTTGCCGCCCCCGGAGGACAGGTGCTCGTCGTCGGACCGGACTCGCCCGACGGCCCGATTCGGCGCCGGATAGCCGGCGCTATCATGCTGTTCTACGACGAGACCGAGGCCGACCGGATGTTCGAGGCGGCCGGGTTCGACCGCTTCGAGCACCGGATTCAACGGGCGACCGACCGGAGTCCGCCCGCTATCACCACACTCGCAGCAGTGCCAGGTAGTTGAACCCGTCTGTCTCAGTCGGGTAGGTCGACAGACAGGTCTGTCGCGATCCAGGCGTCGGGGTTTTCCTCCTCGATAAAGACGACACGGTCCGGCGAACACTCGTGGACGGCGACGACCGGTCGCTCTCCCTCCTCCGGCCCTCCCGTCTCTGTACGCCCGTCTGTGGTTCCCATCACACGACTCTAGGCCAACCTAAAAGTAAAACCGTTTCGGTCCGACGACCCCCGTGCGGTGAGTAATTCTCGGGACGGCCCACGTTTTAGTATCCTGGCACCGTACTGTGAGTATGAGCGACGCGAGCGGGGGTCCAGACATCACCGAACTGCTCGGGGACCTCACACAGGAGCTGCGCCGCCTCCAGCGCGAGGCCGAGGCCGACCGAGACCGGTCGCTCCGGCAGGATTTGGCCCGGTTCACCAGCGAGGTCGCCATCCCCGGGCTCATCCTGCTCCTGAAGACCAACATCCAGGCGCTCGAACTGCTCCGGCGGGCGATTCGTATCGCCGAGGGCCGGGACCCGCGCCGCGAAACGGCCGCCCCGGAGATGCGCGAGCGTGTCGAGCGGGTCGGGCAGGTCACTCTCGCCCGTCTCGACGACGTACTCGGAGAGCTACAGGACGCCGTCGAGGGGCGACCGCGCGACGACCGGAGCCTGGAACTCATCGAGCAGGCCCGTGACATCCGCCGGCAAATCGAGGACGAACTCGACACCGAGACCGAAGACGCCGAGCAGGTAGATATCGACGTCGAGGCGGAGCTCCGGGCGCTAAAGAACGACCTCGACGACGGGGCTCCCCGTGGTGACGACCGGAACGGAGACGGCGACGACCCCGAGGATGACGACCGGAACGGAGACGGTGACGACCCCGAGGACGATGACCCGGCGGACGGCGGGGGTGGGGGACCGTCCGACGGGGCGCCCTGACACAGCCTCAGAAGAACTGGAACAGGTCGTCACGGCCAGCCTCGTGGAGGCGCTCGCGAACGGCATCGTTCAGTGCCGCGATGTTCCCCCGTTTCGCGGTGATCGGTGCGATGGTGTCTTGCCACTGCTTCCAGGGTGGGTACATCCCGAACCGGTCTGCGATCGCGTCGAGTTGCTCGTCACGGTCGTCGACCTTGTCCATCTTGTTGACCGCGAGCACCGGTGAGACACCGACATCCTGCAGAAACTGAAACAGCTCGATGTCGTGGGGAACGGACTCCGGCCCGCTGTGACGGTCGATAATCTCGACCGCCGCCGAGCCGTCGAGCACCACCACCCCGGCGAGTATCTGCTCCGCGTACCGCTCGACGTACCGGACAATCTCGGTCTTTATCTGCTCGCGAACGTTCTCGGGGACCCCTTCCATGAACCCGAACCCGGGTAGGTCCGTGACGACGAAGTCCGCCCCGGCCCAGTCGTAGTGATTGGGCTCTCGGGTCACACCTGGCCGCCTACCGGCTGCGACGTCGTGCCCCGTTATCTCACGCATCAGTGTCGACTTCCCGACGTTCGACCGCCCGACGAGCAGTACCTCCGCGTCCCGGTTCGGCCGCGTTTCGAACATAGCGGGTGTTCGGTCCCGAGACGTTAGTGTCTGTGTCTCCGGCGGTTCCCGACTGTCGCCCACAGAACGGTGCCCGCCGGAGCTGTCGCTCGCGACGACACTCTGCCGGTGTCTCTCTACAGGCTGAGTAGGGCGAGCGTCTCGGGGCTTGTCTCCGAGGCCTCACCGGCCGAGTGGGGCCCGTGGCCCGAGGACCTCGAAAGACCCCGAGGCGGTTCAGCCGAGCAGTTCCTCGACCTCGCCGCCACCCTGTTTTGCTATCCGCGTGTTTATCTGGCGGGTCGCGTCACCGACCTCTCGGCCACGGACGGTCACGCGGCTCCGCTCGCCGTCCCGGGAGGGCTCGTAGCCGGTCCCTCCGTCGAGCAGCACCTCCTCGAGTGAGTCACCGCTGATGTCCCCACGCATCGGTCGGCCGGCGTCGTCCGACCCGCCCGTTATCGTCAGCGTGTAGCCGCTCAACCCGACCGCGCTCCCGTCGACTTCCTCGCCGATGTCACGGCCGATGAACCGGTTCGCGCTCTGTCCCGACACCTCGACCTGGTGTGTCTTGCCGGTTGCCGGGTCCGCAACGGCAACAGTGAATTCAGCCATACCCGAAAGGAGTCGTCGGGCTGGCAAAAGCCCGTCGAAGGCGATTGTCGGTCCCCCCGACACGGCAGTGACTCCCCGGCGGAACCGACAACTGCTCCGTCACCGCGGCTGCCCCCGTCCGGTGGCTCCGAGGCGAACGGTTTTTGCCCGTCTCGCCGCGATACAGAGCCGATGACAACCGACCAGTCCGAGCCGGACGAGACCAGCCACGGGGAGACCCGCACCGACGGTGGCGCCGCGGGCACCGACGACGTCGCGCTGGACCCCTGGGGCTCCTCGACGGTCTCGGACTACCGCCGCCTGTTCGAGCAGTTCGGTATCGAGCGCTTCGAGCGGGTGCTCGACGAGGTTCCCAACCCCCACTACCTGATGCGTCGTGGGGTCATCTTCGGCCACCGTGACTACCGGCCCGTGGCCCGCGCGATGCGGGAAAACGACCCGTTTGCCGTGCTCTCGGGGTTCATGCCCACCGGCGACCCACACATCGGTCACAAGCTGGTGTTCGACGAGATAATCTGGCACCAACAACAGGGTGGTGACGCCTACGGGCTCATCGCTGACCTGGAGGCCCACAGCGCACGCGGGCTCTCCTGGGCGGAGATCGACGAGCACACCCGCAACTACCTGCTGTCACTGCTTGCGTTGGGGTTCGACCCCGAGGCGGGACAGCTCTACCGGCAGTCGGCCAACCGGGCGGTCCAGGACCTCGCGTTCGAGCTCGGTGCCGAGGCAAACTTCTCCGAGCTTGCGGCGATCTACGACTTCGACGGCGAGACCGACGTCTCCCACATGCAGTCCGTGGTCACGCAGATGGGTGACATCCTCTACCCGCAGCTCGACGCTCCGAAGCCGACGGTCATCCCGGTCGGCCCAGACCAGGACCCCCACGTCCGGTTGGCCCGTGACCTCGCGGCCCGGATGCGCTCGTTCGGTGTCACCGAGGCCTACGCCAGTTTCGAGACCAACGACCCACAGCGCCGGCTCGTCGCCACGGCCTACGAGACACTCGCCGACGATACCGACGAACCGGTTCGGTGTCTCGAGGCCGCCCGGTTTCTGGAGACCGAGCGCGAGCACGGCCGGGCTGACGCCGCGGCGACGACAGTCGACAGCACCGTCACGATCCTGCGCGAGGCCGGAAAGGAGCCGCTCCGCCCCCGGGTCCGGATCGTCGACCGCGACGCAACCGACGAGGCGTTCGAGGCGCTCATCGAGGCTGTCGACGGCGAGAAACGCGTCTACGACGCCCACATCGACACGTTCGAACTCTCCATCGCGGAGGCCGAACAGCTCGCCCGCGAGGTCGAACTCGACCACGGCGGCTACAGCTTCCTCCCGCCCTCGTCGATCTACCACCGCTTCATGACCGGTCTCACCGGTGGCAAGATGTCCTCCTCCGTGCCGGCCTCGCACATCAGTCTGCTCGACGACCCCGAGGAGGGGTACGACAAGGTAATGGCGGCCACGACCGGCGGTCGAGAGACCGCCGAGAAACAGCGCGAACTCGGCGGCGAACCCGACGAGTGCCCGGTGTACGAGCTGTACGCCTACCTGCTCGCCGACGACGACGACGAGTTCGCCAAGGAGGTCTACGACGAGTGTGCCGGCGGCGAACGGCTCTGTGGAGGTTGCAAGAAACAGGCCGCCGAGATGATGGAGACGTTTCTAGCCGAGCATCAAGAGAAACGCGCCGAGTGGGCCGACCGCCTCGACGAACTCGACTTCCAGTTCGAGTCCGACCGCCGTTGACCCGCTCTCGGGCCTCTCAGCCCGGGAGTGTGACCTGGAGCGTCTCGTTGCCGACGGTTGCCCGCACCGTCGCGCCGGCGAGTGGCTGTGTCACCCAACGCTCACCGGCCGCGTCCGTTGTTCCGACGGTCGTGTTCGCAACCGACAGGGCCGCCCCCTCGACCGGGTTGTCCTCGTCTGTCACCGACAGTTGCATCGGACCGGTCGGGGTGGTCGTCTCCACGCTCAGTTCGACGCTACCCGCAGTGTCCGACAGTGTCTGCACCGCTGGTATGCCGGGGGCGTCGATACTCCGGCGCTCGTGGAAGCGGTTCCGTGTTGCCCCGTCTATGTACCCGACGAACTCGCCGACGGCCGTGTCACCCTGTACCCCGTACACCGAGGTGGCGCCGAGCGGCGGCGGAAAGAACCCACGGACCTGTCTCTCGCCGTATAGGTTCTGGGCCCGCTTCAGGGCGAGACTGTTCGCGTTCTGGCCGTCTGTCGCCCCCTGGACGAACCGGTTCGGGCCGTTTCTGTCGCGCTCGCCGCGGAGTGTCACCCGCCGGAGATGTGTCTCCCCGGCGGTCGCGAGCACGAGTGCCGTCTCCGTCGCCTGCGTGTAGACGGTCGTCCGGTCGAACGGTGCGGCGGCGAGTTCGTCGACGACCGGTGACTCGAGGGCCGGAATCTCGGTGTCGAGTGCGACGAACTGCTCCTGGACTGTCCGGTTGAGTTCGAACCCGTCGACAGCCTCGACAGCGGTTTCGACGCGGTCGCGCAGTCGCTGGTGTGTCGCGGCCGCCGCGTCCATCCTGACGAGTTCACCGAGGAGTCGTCCGGTGGTGTACTCCCCCTCGCCGTAGGCTTCGAGCACCTCGGCGTGGTGCTCGTCGAGTGCGAGCGCCCGTGTCTCGAGTCTCGCGGCGACCTGCTCGACAAACGCCGACCGGTTCTCGACACCACCGAACCGTTGCTCGAACGTGGCCGCGGTGTGCCGACCGCGGAGCCGTTGCCCGTCGGCCGCCGCGGCGGCCGAGACGTCGATTCCGGTCCGGGTGTACGTCTCGCGGGTCACCTCCTCCGGCGCGGGCGACAGGTACGAGAGCTCCTCGCTGGTGGCGTTGAGTGGTGTGTCGTCGTCACCCGCCTGTGTGACGCCCCCGACGAGTCCAGCAACGGCTGCGAGCAACACCGCAACCGTCACCGCCGCCACCACGACAGCGGCTGGAGGGCCCGGCTGGTCCATACGCTCGATACTGCGGCGAGGTGTAAAAACAGTGTGGGCTCGGCGGCGGCTCTCCCCTCATAGAAAACATTTTCCCCGGGCGGAGCGAGAGTGACAGATATGTTGCGGTGGTCCCCGCTGTCCCCTGCTCTCTGCCTGTTACTCCTGCTTGTCGCTGCCTCCGTGGTCGCCCCGCTCGCTGTCGGTGGTGCCGCGGCACAGGCCGACGAGAGCACGGGTTTCGCGCCGGGAGAGACCGTGTTCCGCGTCGAACTCGACGCCGACGGGGACGCTCACTGGCAGATTGTGGAGCGGATACCGCTGAACAGCAGCACCGAGGAGGCGGCCTTTGTCGACCTCGCCGAGTCCTTCGAGGCAGGCGATGTCGACCTCGAACGGACCGCGGCGGTCGAGGCGGCAGCCGACGCGGTCGACAGCCGTACCGACCGTCAGATGAGTCTCACCGACCCCGACCGGACGAGCGATATCACCGGACAGGGAGACAACCGGACCGGAACGCTGACCGTCTCATTCACCTGGCGGCAGTTCGCCCGGACAGACACAGACGGCGCGCGCCTGTACGTCGACGACGTGTTCGACATCGACGGCACACCCTGGCTGTCGACACTCACCGCCGACCAGCGTCTGGTCGTCGTCCCGCCCGAGGGGTACGGCGTACTCGACGCCGCTGTCTCCCCTCGAGACGGTAAACTCGTCTGGGAGGGGCCCACCGACCTCGACAGCGAGACACTCTCTGTGACGCTGCTGGGTGACCAGACCGGTGACGGCACACCGCCCGACGACAGCACCGACGACGGCACCGACGACGGGGGGCTCGACCTGGCGGGGCTCGTGCTGGTGGGCGTGGTCGTCGCCGTTCTCGCCGCCGCCGTCGCCGCCGTGAGCCGCAACCGCGACCGACTCGGCGACCTGCTCGACCGTGACCCCGAACCGGCCGAAACGGGTGACTCGGCAACCGACGGCGGCAACGCGGCGTCCCCCCCCGATTCGGTCTCCGCCGACGGTGTCGACACGGAGCCACCGGCCGAGGTGGGACCGGCGGCCACCACCGTCACGACCACCGAGGCCGACACCGCCACCGGTGGGCTCGACGAGGACCTCCTCAGCGACGAGGAACGGGTCGAGCGACTCCTCGAACGCAACGGCGGTCGGATGCGGCAGGCCAACATCGTCGACGAGACCGGGTGGTCGAACGCGAAGGTCTCGCAGTTGCTCTCCTCGATGGAGGAGGAGGACCGCATCGACAAACTCCGTATCGGGCGCGAGAATCTCATCTCCTTTCCCGACATCGAGGTAACCGACCTCGACGACGACCCGTGACGACTGGCCGGTCAGTCCCGGGGCCGACCCCGGTTCAGGGTGTGCCTGCCGTTCCGAGTGCGAGTGGACGGGCACTCTCCCGTGACAGCAGGTAGAACGGAACCACTACCACGTAAAGCGGCGGAACAACGGCGAGTAGCGTCCAGTACAGCGGCCGCCCCTCCCAGTCGGTCGTCGTCCGGAGGTGCAGGGCGTCGAGGTAGATGGAGGCGGGTAACACGAGAAACGTACAGACCAGGTACAGCGCGATGTACACCGGCGAGAAGACGGCCTCACCGAGTCCAAAGAAACTGAACAGTGCGATGGTGATACTCGGTGCGACCCCGGCGACCACGCCGTAGACGGCGCGGTCGTCACCACGGGTTCGTCCCTCGCCGGAGACGGGAACCGGGTGGCCGTCGACCACGTCGACCAGTAGTCTCACCCCTTCCAGGTCGTCCGGACCACTCACCCCTTCGACATCCAACAGCGTCGCGAGGTCGTCGCTGTCGAACCCGGCGTAGGTCGTTGCCCGACCCTCGTGTCGGTCGAACTCGAGACCGAGCGCGAGTATCTCGCCTGTCTCGACCCCCGTCGGGAACCCGTCCGGGACCGCCACAGCGGACACCCGTTCGACGCTCACGATCACCCCGCGCAGGCGCATCCCCTCCGGAAGTGACTCCGTCTCGCCGCTGTCGTCCTCCGAGGGCCCGTTCCGCTCGGGTGTCCCGTCGTCGCTCACGTCACCTTGTTCGCCCCGGGACACCTAAACGCCTCGTCTCCCGGTTGTGGCTGCCGGCTCACTCGTACCGGAGGGCGTCGATGGGGTCTACGCGGGCCGCCCGCCAGGCCGGGTAGAGACCGGAGACCACGCCGGTCGCAATCCCCATCAGAGTGGCGACGAGCACCCAGCCGTAGGGAACGGTGAACCCGACCTCCGCGTAGGCCGAAGCGCCAAACCCGACCGCGAGGCCCAACGGAATCCCGACGACCGCACCCGCGAGCCCGAGTAGGACCGCCTCGGCGAGAAACAGCCCCATCACCTCCCGGTTGCGCGCGCCGTTTGCCTTCATTATCCCGATCTCCTTTGTTCGCTCGGTCACGCTGACGAGCATGATGTTGGCGATGCCAAAGGCCCCGACCAGCAGCGCGAGCAGGCCGATCCCGGAGACGAGCCGGATGATGTCGTCGAGCACCGACTCGATACCGTCGACGATATCGGCTGCCGACTGGACCGTGACACCGTCCTCGAGCACCGCCGCGGCGTCGGACTCGGTCTCGAAGTACCGCTCCACCCGGTCCTGTGTCCCGGTCACCCGGTCGGGTTCGGCGACGAGTGTCGCCTGCCGGTATGCGGCCTGGTCGACCCCCTGTGCGGCCGACCGCGCCGTGTCACCGTACTCTTGATAGTAGGGGTCCGTCGGCACGTACACCTCGGCGTTGAACCCGCCGAACAGGTCTAGCCCGCCCCGGGCCTGTGTCACGATACCGGCGACGGTGACAGTCTCGGGTTCGTCGCTGAACTCGAGTGTGAGCGTGTCACCGACAGAGATGTTGGCGTCGTACGCTGCGGCCGCCTGCTCGGTCATCACGGCCGATCCGGACTCACCCTGGCGAAACGAACTACCGTTGAGGAAGTTCGACTCCGGAAACGCCGACGGACTGGTCGCGATGACGTCGTGTGGCTCTGCCTGTCCCTCGTAACGGACCGCCGCCGCGCTGTCGATGCCACCACGCGGGATAACCGCGTCGACCCCGTCGACCTCCCTGAGTTCCCCGATGTCGTGTGTCGTCAGCCCCGGGAGCGCGAAGCTGTCGAGGTTGCCCGGCATGGGTGTCCCACCAAAGTCACCCTCCCCCGGTTCGAGTCCGATATCGCCGGTGACAACGAGAATCTCGCTCGCGGCGGTCTCCTCGAACTCGCCGACCACGTCGGTCTGGACACTCGTTCCGAAACTGGCGAAGATGATGACAGTCCCGATACCGATGACGATGCCTACGACCGTCAGCGCCGACCGTAGCTTGTGTCCCGTCAGCGACCGGCCGGCGATTCGGACCCCGTCACCGACTTTCATCTCTGCTCTCCGGCGACCGGTGTGTCGTGATCGACCTGTTCGATACGCTCTATCACACCGTCAGTGACGTTGACCACCCGGTCGGCGTGCTCGGCGATGCGTCGCTCGTGAGTGACGAGCAACACCGCGTTTCCGCGGTTGTTCGCGTCACGCAGCAACGACATTATCTCGTTGCCGGTCTCGGTGTCGACGTTGCCCGTTGGCTCGTCTGCGAGAATCAACTCCGGGTCGGCCGCCAGTGCCCGCGCGATCGCGACCCGCTGGCGCTGGCCGCCGCTGAGTTCCTGTGGCAGGTGATCCAGTCTGTTCCCGAGTCCGACATCCGCGAGCAGTTGCTCGGCGCGGTCACGGCGGTCCGAGCGGTCCCACTCGTCGAACATCAGGGGGAGCGTGACGTTCTCGACGGCGGTCAGCCGTGGCATGAGATTGAACGTCTGGAATATGAATCCGATACGTGTTCCGCGGAGGGCCGCCCGTGCCGCCTCGGAGAGTGCTGCCACGTTCTCACCGGCGACGACCACGTCACCGCTGGTCGGCGTGTCGAGCGCACCGATGAGATTCAGCAGCGTACTCTTTCCCGACCCGCTTGGCCCCATCACGGCGGTGTACGACCCGGCCTCGAACGTCAGGTCGACCCCATCCAGGGCTGTCACGGTCCCGCCGAGTTCGTACTCCTTGCGGACGCTCTCGACGGACACGACTGGTTGCGAAGAGGAAGTTGCCATTCGACCGTACTAGGCGATGGACGGGGGTGAGTGTTTCGCCACTGTCGTACCACACACCCTCTCTTGGAGCTCACTGTGGTGTGGTACTGCTCCGCTCACGACGCCCGAGCCTCCCGTTACGGCCAGATATCCGCCATCGGATGGCGGCGTCTGATACGCACCCGGAGCATACAAATGTGGGCGGCCCATACAATACACCGATGAGATTTGGTGATAGCAGACGCGGCCAGTCGGCGACGATTGTCGCCCTCCTCGTCGCCGTCGTCGCGGTTGCGACAGTCGGTGGTATCGCCTTTGGCGCGATGGACTCCGGCTCCGACGACCGGACGGCCGAGGAGATCCTCTCGGACGTACAGTCGACCTACGACGACGCCGACTCCATCGCGGCCGACGCCGTCGTCACTGTCGAAACTGACGACCGCACGACCGAGTTCGACCTGTCGGCTGCAACCGCCGGCACTGACCGGTTCCGGCTCAACGTCTCCGACGGTGAGCGTTATCTGGTACAGGGCGGTGACGGAGAGAGAGTGTGGCTCTACGAGCCAACCTCCGGCATCACCGGCGTCATCGACACGGCCGAGAACGACCTGACAGTCAGTCTCCGCGCGGGCACGACACAGCCCTCTGGACTCGGCCTGTCTGCCTTCCCCGGTGATATCGACGCCGAGACGGAGCTTTCGGTACTGTTCGAGGCCTTTGGCGGTGAACTCCCCGAGGGGTTCGAGAGTGAACTCCCGGACGAACTCGAGGCTGATCTTCCCGAGAATCTCGACGAACTGCCCGAGAACGCCACAGTCGGTGACCTCCTCCCCGAGAACGCCTCGGTGACCGATTTCGGTGACCTCCCCACGAGTACCGACGGCACGCTCCCACAGAATTTGGAGGGGTTCGAGCTCCCCGAGGATCTGGCAGAGCTTGAGCTCCCGGAGAATCTGGAGCTCCCCGAGGACCTGGAGAACTTCGAGCTCCCGGAGAATCTGGAGCTCCCCGGGGACTTGGAGAACTTCGAACTCCCCGAGAGCCTGGCGGAGTTCGAGCAGTCGGCGTTTTTCGACGATCTGGAGAACACCGAGCTGCCTGCGGAGTTCGAGGAGTTCGAGCTCCCTGAGGACTTCCAGTTCCCCGAGGACCTGGAGGATCTGGAGCTCCCAGAGGACCTGGAGAATCTCGAGTTCCCCGAGGATCTGCAGGAGTTGGGTCTGATGGACTCGGAGCTACGAGCCTCGATAAACGAGTCGCTGACGGGTGAGTTCAACTACTCGGCCGCCACGGTGGAGCTGGTCGGGACGACGACAGTCGACGGGACCGAGGCAAACGAGATTCTGGTCTCACAGCCCGGCGTCGAGGCCGAGAGCCGCCTGTTCGTCGATGCCGAGTCGGACGTCGTGTTGAGACAGGAGACAACGACACCGGAACTGACCGTGACCGTCGACGTAACGGAGACACGGTTCGACGTCTCGCCGGCCGACAGCACGTTCGAACCGCCGGGTGCGGCGGAGCTTGCGAGCCTGACCGCCGCCTTTAGCGAGAGTCCCGAGGAGTTCAGCTCCGAGACGGTGTTCGAGACGGCGGTTCCCGCCGACGAGTGGACGTTCGAGCGGGGCGCGGTGCTGTCCGGGAACGCACCGGTCCTCACCGACCAACTGGGTATCGAGCGCACAGCGATCGCCGCCGCCACGTACACCGCCGGCGACTCGGCGCTGACAGTTGGTCAGGTCGACCGGACAGTCGACTTGGGGATGCTGCCGGCCGAAGTGGGTGAGACGGTTTCCATCGACGGCCGCGAGGTGCGTCTCCTCTCCGGTCAGTTCGGAGCAGCCGCGGTGTGGACCGAGGCGGGGTCGACCGTCGTCGTCGCCGGAGACATCGACGGGGGCCAACTCCGGTCGGCTATCGCCGGTGTCGAGTTCGTCGCTCCCGGCGCGTAACGACCCACTTCTCTCTGTTCGAGAGCTCGGGTAGGCTGTTTTCCTGTTGTTACTCGGTGGGTTCGAGTCGGAGTGTCATCTCGATCTCGACGGCGTCTTCGACGGGCTCGAACCCGAGTTTGTCGTAGAGTGCGATCGCCGGCTGGTTCCAGCGCTCGACGGAGAGCCAGACGCGCTCGATACCCTGGTCGGCGCCGAGACCCAGTGTCGTCCGCAGGAGCTCCGTTCCGATGCCGGCCCCCTGATACCCTTGGAGCACGAAGATCGCGAGCTCCCACTCGGGGCCGCCGACGAGTGTGGCGTGGCCGACTGCCGTCTCGTCGTGGTGTGCGACCACGTTCACCGTCTGTCCGCCCGTGACCCGGTCGAGCCAGTCACGGATAGCGGACTCGCCGGTCGGCGGAATCCCCTGTGCGCGGTCTGTTCGGTCGAACCCGAGGTACATCCCGAGCAGTTCCGCGGGCTCGGTGAGTCGGCGCAGTTCGACTCTCCGCCCTTCGTCGTCTGTGACTGTCCGGGGCGGGGTGGGGAACCCGCCGACCGGCTCGTCGGGGTAGGGCCGCGTCATCGGTTCCGTGACCGGCTCCGGTCGCTCGACGCTACGGTGCGTCTCCTGGGTGCATGGTGACGATCCGCGCCGTCCGGGGAGCCCCCACAGACCCGACGTCGCCGGTCTGTCTGCTCGCCACCCGTTGCTACCGTACCGCGTGTCCGGAAACCGACGGCGGCGGTAGCCCACATACCTGTGATTCGACCCCGGGGCACAAAACGTCCCCGACATGCTTTTTTCCGGGCCAACACACCAACTGGCATGGCCGACGAACCCGCCGACAGACCGGACGACGACCCCGTCTCCGAGGACCTGTCTGACGATCTCCCAGCCGACGTGCGTGGCTACGACAAGTTCTCGAAAATAGAGGGTGGCACCTACGACCGGGCAAACGAGTTTCTCCGCGAGCGAACATACATCACCGCCCGCGAGTGGGCGCTCGCCCGCCTCTGTGCCGACTTCCGGACCGAAACCGGTGTCGAGATGACGAAAATCGGTGAGAACCTCCCTCACCTGGTCCCGTTTATGACCGACACGTACTCCCCCCAGGCGGTCAATCAGGCCCGTGCCTCCTTCGAGGAGAAGGTCCGGACCGCCGGTGCGACGTTTCTCTACGGCGCGATGTCCGATTTCTTCACCGCCGAAGAGCTCGACGACGTGATGTACGAGTCGACCGAGGTGGCGAAGTTCCTCCTCGAGGTCGAGGGTGTCGACCTCACCGTCGAGGCGGAACTCGAGGCAGAGGAGCGTATCTCCGAGGTGATGCGGGAGGTTCGTGAGCACAGTGTCGCCCTGCGTCACGACGAGGTCAGATGTCCGGAGTGTGGCCACAGCTTCGAGGCCGACGAGGACTGACCGGCCCCGTCGGGTGTCTGCTCACGACCCGGACGTGGCGTCGATGTACTCGAGGTCTGCGGTGTAGTGGTCGAACGCGAGCACGAGCGCCGCGCCGGCGACTGCCGCGACAACGACGACGGCGACCGGAAACGGACGCGGCTCTGCTGTCTCCCCGATGCGGATGACCGGGTAGCGCAACGCACCGACCATCAGGCTCACCAGAAACGCGAGCGTCGACCCGGGGTACCGCTCCAGAGCGGCCCGGACACCGTGGGCGGTCGTGAAGAACCCGACCACGGCACCGAGACCGAACGTGGCGACGACAGCCCCGTCCGTGACCAGTTCCTCGGGCCACTGCCCGGAGGCCAGCGTCGCGAGGTGGTCGGTCAGGCTACTCGCGACACCGGTGAGATACTCATACTGGCCGAGCAACAGGAGCAGAAACGACCCCGAGAGCCCCGGTAACACCATCCCCGAGATGGCGATCACCGCGGCGAGAAAGACCATCGGCAGGCTCTCGGGGAACAGCCCCGACCCGGAAGCCCCGGCGACGACGAACGCCACCGCGAACCCAGCGACGGCCGCAACCCCGTGGCGCGGGCGTCTCAGCCACTGCTGGTCGAACAGCACGACCGCCGACGCCGCGATGAGACCACCGAAAAACGCGAACGTCGGGGCCGGCGCGGCGGCGAGTGTCGCACTGATGACCCGTGCCAGCGTGAGCACGGCGGTCACGACACCGCCGAACAGCACGAGTAGAAAGGGAAGATCACGCTCCGCGGCCGCCGCCCTGAACTGTTCGCGTCCTCTGGCCCGGTGGAGTCGGGTCGCGAGCACCGGTAGCCGCCCGTCGAATGCCGTCAGGGCGCCGATAAACCGGCCGTAGATACCCGTGATGAGCGCGATTGTCCCTCCGGACACGCCCGGGACCGTCGCCGCACTCCCCATCGCGAACCCTTTCAGGTACACCGCGATTGTCGAACGCCGGTCACGAACGGCGGCAGGAACCCGTCCGGTTTCGGCCCGGTCGCGGTTGTCTACTGGTCTGTTCGACCCACCGCCGTCTGACGCGGTCCGCTCGCCGTCGGTTCTGTCTCCCCCGTCGGCGTCCATCGGTCGGTTATCCGCCGCCGAACTCGAAGGGGATCGTGCGCTCCTCGAGTTCGACGGTCACGACCGGGTCCTCCTCGCCGATGACCTGTCCCTCGGTGACGTTGACCTCGGCGGTGTAGGAGACGATCTGACTCGCGTTCTGGTCGAACGCACGGCTGGTCTCGATGGTGTACGGCCCCGTCGCCCGGGCGCTCACGTTTGTGTACCCCTCCTCGGGACCCCACTCGTCGTAGCCGGTCGTCGAGTACGGAACCGTCGCGCTGAACTCGAGGTTCTCGTCGAGTGTAACCGTCTGTGCGTAGGTGAACTCCTGGCCGTTTTCCGGCTGTATCGGCACACTGATTCTGAGCTCGTCACCGGCGGTCACGTTCAGCACCTCGTTCTCCGTGGCGTTTTCCGGCAGTGACCCCTCGATTGTCGCGCCCGGCACCCGCTCGAACGTCTTCGTGAACGAGGGGGTGGTGTCGTAGAGGAAGTCGAACTTGTCGGCGAGCGGGTCCTCGGGCTGGACGGTGGTGTTCTGCCCGTTCTCGAGTAGCGGGATGTCCCGCTGGATATCCGACGCTGCCGACCCGGTGCTGAGACCGTTGTCGATGGCGTTCTGGAGTGCCTCGTCGTCACCACCGGCCGACGGCACCGAGGGCACCACGTCGCTGTAAACCAGCCGGAACTGTTCGAGTGCGGGCACCTCCTCGGCCGGGTTCGCCCCGAGGCCGCCGACCTGTCTGCTCGGGTCGTCCGAGGCGGCCTCCTGAGCGGCGTTTGCGCTGTCGAAGAACTCGACGACCGGTGTCTGTGTCGTGTTGTCCGGTGCGTCCACGAGCGCGGTGCCACCGTCAGTTCGTGCCTCCTGTCCGACCCACTGTGTGGTAAACGAGGCCGGCTGTTGCTGGCTCCCGTGGAAGTGGTACAGCCGGGCCATCATCGACTCGTAGTAGTCCTGCTTGTTGAGGAACCCCTCGATCCGGTTCTCGGAGCGCAGAATCCGGTAGAAGTCACCCCGCTCCGTGTCCGGGTTAAGATCAGCCGGTGCAAAGAACTTCCCGCCGACTGTCGTGTCGGTTTCTGCCATCAGCGCGTCGATCATCACGTACTGTGTGCCGGCAGTCTCGCTGTCGGTGAACTCGCTCTCGAGTACGTCGATTGCCTCCTCCTCGTCCTGTGCGAGCAGGAAGTCGGCCGCCTCCCTGACGTTTTGCTGGAACGGATTGGCGTTTGCGATCCGCTCTCCCTCACCGGTTATCCAGTGGCCGTAGTCCCACCACGACAGCACCCCGTAGGCTCCCTCGGGGTACTCGAAGTCGCCGGTGCGGTCGTACTGGCCGTAGTAGTCGAGCGGGTCACCGTCGGGGTTTGCGTAGGTCCCGGGCTCCGGGGTGTTTTCGGCCATCCAGTCGAGGCTGTCGTCCCAACCGGCGATGGTGCCGGGCTGGCTCCGGTCGTCCGCGAGTTCGACCGCGGTATCGCTCCCGCCGACGAGTGGCACCCCCAGCAACGGAACGAACATCACGAAGACGACGACCGCGATGGTGAGTATCTGGTACGTCTCCGGGAGCGATTCCCTGTCGGGTGTCCCGGCGAGTCGGACCACGTACCCAACTAGGACGGCGTTCAGCCCACCGATAACCAGTGTGAGGTAGTAGGCGAACCGGACCTGGGTCAGCGTCGCGACAATCAGGAACGCGCTCACGACCAGTATCAGCAACTCCTCGCCCTTTGGCCGGTCGTCGAGTATCTGTCGCACGACGATCAGTATCCCGCCGAGCAACGCGGTGAACGTCGCAAACTGGTAGGAGTCGGTCAGCGTATCGAGGTCACCGGGCTGTCCCTCCCCGATTGTCGACGCCGCTCCCGCGTCGGCCGAGATATCGGTGAACCAGACAACGGGGTCGACCCAGTCGAAGGTGACCCCGAACGAGCGCTCGAACTGGTCGACGAAAAACGAGAACACGCCCGGTAACACCAGTGCGACCACCACGAGACCGACAACGGCCGACCCCGCCACACCCGCCGGGTAGGCGAGCGGTGAGAGTTCGCGCCGGTGTACCTCGCGAGAGAGCCAGGCCAGCGCGACAACGGCCAGCGCGGCGACGAGCCCCATCCCGGGCTGGAGGAGTGACCGCGACGTCGCGGAGATACCCGTTGTCTGGACGGTCCCCAACTGGAGCAGTCCGGCTGTCGCGAACGTGATAACCCCAACAAACGCCGTGTGCTCCGGGCTCCGCCCGCGGATGTGCTCCGCGATCATGTGAATAGCAAAGAAGACACCGAAGATACCGTACAGCCAGACCGCCGGCGGCCAGACCCACAGGTACGCACCAAAGGCGACACCGGCTATCAGCGACCAGCCCAACGTCCGCCGGAGGAGACCGAACTCCCGCTCGACAAGTAGCTCGTAGGCTGGGAGTTCACGCTCGGCCGCCCGGAGTGCGATCATGAGCCCGAGCACCGACAGCCCGAGAAAGAGCGCCTCCGCGACCTGGTGGTCCGGGGTGCCGGCCAGGCTCTGTGCCAGCAGACTGTCCGGTGCGAACGCCACGAACATCACGGAGACGATACCGCCGAACCGACCGCCGAGTCGGTTCCCGATAAGATAGGCCGGCACACACACCAACACACCGAACACCGCGGGTGCAACCAGCAGCACGAACCGACCGGTCCCCTGACCCGGGTCGCCCAGTCCGATCAGGAGCGCGCCCAGCGCGATGATCTGGTCGAACAGCGTCCCGAACTGGCTGTTGGCGGTCCCGTGTGGAAAGTTCGTCCACGGGTCGAACGGCATCGTCTCCGGAAAGTTCTGTATCACGTACTCCGTCGACCGCATGTGATACCAGGGGTCGTTACCGCTGTAGAGCACCTCGCCGTCGACGATGAAATTCGAGTAGTTTCGAACCCGGTTCCAGAGGGCAAATCCGACGACTACCAGCAACACTGGGTAGTGGTAGTTCTCCACCAGCCAGCCGGCGAAGGCCTCGGTCTCCTCTTCGCCTCCAAGTTGTTCCCGCCAGTTACTCATCAGACTGTGAGAGTAGAACGCCGGGGATAAGCCTTATGTAATAACGCTCTGAAGGGGTCTAAACTACCACGAACCGCCCTGCGTCGGGGTGGTCTGTGGCCCCACTGCCGCCCCGCTGGCGACCCGGGCATCCGCCTGGCCGCCGGGGGTCTCATCCTGTCGGGAGCACCGCGGTGTCGGGCAGTCGAAACAGTCCCGAACCTGGGGTGCCCGTGGACTGGCCCACGGCGACACCGTGTGACCACACCACCGAACGGTTGGTCACCGGCGACGACCCCGCAAACCATATTCGGCTTCCCACCACATATCTACGTATGAGTGATTTCGACAAGGAAGCAGAGCGTGAGCGTCTCCGCGAGCAGTACGAGCGTGACAAACAGGAGCGCAAAGCGGCCGAGCAGATGAGCGAACTCCTCTTGCAGGGGGCGACGATGACCAACACCCACTGCTCGACCTGTGGCGACCCTATCTTCCGGTACGACGGCCAGGAGTTCTGTGCAACCTGTGAGCGCCCGGTCGACCGCGACCCGGCCGACCAGGACGAGACCGACGAGACTGCGGTGTCAGTTGCCGACCCGGACGAGGACACCCGCGTCGTGTTCGGTGAGGAGAGCGGTGACGACCAGCGGGCACAGGCCCGGTCGACCGGGCGCGACACCCCCGTAGAGCAGACAGACACACCGACAGGGTCGACCGAGACAGAACACGCCACACCTGCCGAGCAGACCAGTGAGGAACAGACACCGACAGAGCCGACGCGGACACAGGAGACGGATGTTCCTGTCGAACAGGCACCGGCGGCGTCTGCGGGAGCGGGAGCGGAGACGACCCCTCCGGCGGGGGCGGGTCAGTCCTCCGTTGGTCACTCCGGAGCGGAGGTCTCCCCGTCGACCGACGACAGTGACCTCGGGGCGGCGCGGGCGTCCCTGACCCGGACCCTCGCGACGTTCAGCAGGCGCGCCGCGGCGACCGAGGACCCACGTCGTGCCCGCGAGCATCTCGAGGCCGCACGCGAGGCCGCGGAGGCACTCGCCGCCCTGCGACGGTAGACCGGTGTACGAGCGGTCGGCCGCGGGGCGTGAAAACGACCGCTCGCGGGGCGTCACGGTCGTCTCACGTCGACACCGTCGGTGTGACCGACGTGGACCACGTCCGCGAGTCCAACAAACAACCCGTGGGCGACCACACCCGGCACCGCGTCGAGGTCGGCGGCGAGGCTGGCCGGTTCGTCGATGCCGCCGAACGCGCAGTCGAGTATCAGGTTCCCGTTGTCGGTCACGACGGGGCCGTCCTTCTGTTCGGCCGCCCTGAGTGTCGGTTCACCACCCCGTTCCGCGATGGCGGCAGTCACCGTCGGTTCGGCGGCGGGCAACACCGACACCGGAACGGGGTGGTCGAGCACGTCGGACTCCTTTTGAGCGTCGACCACTACCACCAGTCGGTCGGCCGCGCTGTCGACGACCTTCTCGCGGGCGTGGGCCCCACCTCCACCTTTCACGAGGTCCCCGTCGGCCACCTGGTCGGCCCCATCGATGGCGACGTCGGGTGTGGCCGCGGCCAGCGACGTCAGCGGGATACCGACCTCGCGGGCGAGTGCACGCGACTGGTGAGAGGTTGGCACCCCCTCGATGTCGAGACCGGCCTCGACCCGCTCGCCGAGACGGCGGATGGCCGCGGCTGCGGTGCTTCCGGTCCCTAGACCGACGACCATCCCACTCTCCACCTCGGCGGCGGCGCTCTCCCCGGCCCGCTGTTTTGCCCGGTCACGGCCACGCTTCATACGCGTGAACTCTGCCCGACTCAGAAAAGTGCAAGGTATTTATCCACTCACACCGGCGAGATAGCTATGGACGGGGCACTGGGACCACCAGAGAAGCTGTCTGAACGCCGCGAGGCGCTCACGCCGATGATGGCCCAGTACTTTGGACTCTGTGACCAGTACGACGACGCCCTCCTGTTGTTCCAGGTGGGTGATTTCTACGAGGCGTTCTGTGAGGCCGCCGAGACGGTCGCACGACGCTGTGAGGTGACACTCACACAGCGCGAGGACTCTACCGGCACCTACGCGATGGCCGGCCTCCCGATAGACAGCGCGGAGTCGTATATCGAGCGCCTGCTGGAGGCCGGTTACCGGGTCGCCGTTGCCGACCAGGTGCAGGACCCCGACGAGACAACCGGCGTCGTCGACCGGGCGGTGACGCGTGTCGTCACACCCGGAACGCTCACCGAGGACGAACTGCTCGACACCGAGCGCAACAACTACCTCGCTGCGGTCGCCGTCGACGACCTGTTCGGTTTCGCGGCGCTCGATGTCTCGACCGGGGAGTTCTACGCCACGAGCACCGACCGACGAAGCGCGCTCGCGGACGAACTCGGCCGGTTCGATCCGGCGGAGGTGGTTCTCGGTCCGGACGCCCCTGCCGACGTGCTCCCCGAGGGCTGTGTCCGCACAGACGACCGCGCGGTGTTCGCGGAGGCGGCCGCCCGGGAGCGACTCGCCGACTACGTCGGGGACCCGGACCGCCTGCTCGCGAGCACGGGCGAACTCCGGGCCTGTGGGGCGTTGCTCTCGTACGCCGAGTACGCCCGCGGCGGCGAGCACGGGCGTCTCGACTACATCAACCACCTCACCCGGTACGACCCACACGAGTACATGCTACTCGACGCCGTCGCCATCGAGAGTCTGGAACTGTTCGAACCGCGTGCGGTGCACGGCCGCGACGGCGGAACTCTCGTCGAGGTGGTCGACGAGACGGCCTCCGCCCCGGGCCGGCGGACACTCGACGACTGGCTCCGCCGGCCGCTGCTTGCCCCGGACCGTATCGCCGCCCGCCACGACGCCGTTGCAGACCTCCGCGAGCGGGTACGGGTCCGGGAACGACTCCACGAACGGCTCCGCGAGGTCTACGACATCGAGCGGCTGATCTCCCGGGTCGCCCGGAGTCGGGCGAACGCGCGCGATCTCCGGTCGCTCGCGGACAGCCTCGCCGTTGTTCCGGAGCTACGGGAGGCTCTCGCCGGCACCGACTGTGAGAAACTCGCGTCGCTGCGGACGGCGCTCGACCCCCTGCCGGAACTGCGCTCGCTCGTCGAGCGTGCTATCGTACCGGACCCGCCACAGGAACTCACCGAGGGGGGTGTCGTCCAGCCGAGTTACGACGCGGAACTGGCCCGTCTCCGGGAGACCGAGCGCGAGGGCAAAGCCTGGGTCGACGACCTCGAGACACGCGAGCAGGACAGAACGGGTATCGACTCGCTGGCGGTCGGCTACAACTCGGTGCACGGCTACTACATCGAGGTGACCGACGCGAATCTCGACCGGGTGCCCGACGACTACGAGCGCCGGCAGACACTGAAAAACGCGGAGCGCTACTACACGCCTGCGCTCAAGCGACACGAGGAGGAGATACTCCGTGCCGAGCAGCGGGCCGACGACCTGGAGTACGACCTGTTCCGGGAGGTCCGCTCACAGGTGGCCGCCGAGTCCGGACGGGTCCAGGCGCTCGCGGACGCGCTGGCCGAACTCGACGTGTTGGTCTCGTTTGCGACCATCGCCGCCGAGCACGACTACACCCGACCGACGGTCGGGGGTGGCGGAACAGACCGCGGCCGTGAACTCCACGTCAGCAACGGCCGACACCCCGTTGTCGAGCGAACCCAGGCGTCGTTTGTTCCGAACGACGCCCACCTCGACCGGGCCGGCCGTCTCGCGGTCCTGACCGGGCCGAACATGAGCGGTAAGTCGACGTACATGCGACAGGTGGCGCTGACGGCGATTCTCGCACAGGCCGGGAGCTTCGTTCCGGCGAGGGAGGCACGGCTCCCCGTGTTCGACCGCGTGTTCACCCGCGTCGGGGCCAGCGACGACATCGCCGGCGGGCGCTCGACGTTCATGGTCGAGATGAGCGAGCTCGCGACGATACTCGACAGGGCGACGGAGCGCTCGCTTGTATTGCTCGACGAGGTCGGCCGCGGAACGAGCACCGCCGACGGTCGCGCCATCGCACAGGCGGTGACCGAGCACCTCCACGACGAGGTCGGCGCGTTCACCCTGTTTGCGACCCACCACCACGACCTGACCACCGTCGCGGCCGAGCTCGAGGCCGCGCACAACCTCTACTTCCGCACCGAGCGCACGACCGCGGGGGTGCAGTTCGAGCACGCTGTCGAGCGCGGGACCGCCGACGCCTCCTACGGGGTCGAGGTGGCCGCAACCGCCGGTATCGACGAGGCGGTCGTCGACCGCGCACGGGCCCTCCTCGACCGGACCGACGATACCGCAGGGCCCGGAACGGACAGCACCGCCGGCGAGTCCAACGCTCCGGCTGTCGACGATACCCCGGCCGTCGACGATACCCCGGACCGGGTCGACGCGGGCGACACCGCCGACCTGTCGGACCGACTCCGCGAGGTCGACCTCGCCTCGACGACGCCGCTGGAGGCACTGAACACGCTTGCCGAACTGAAAGAACACGTCGAAGACGACGAGTGACCGGAGTCCACGGAACGGCTACAGTAGCCTCCCAGCCACGTTCACCGACACGAAAACGAGAACAAGACCGCCGAGAAGCGCCGTAGCCGCCCGGAGACCGCCTGCTAGGCGGGCTCTCTCGGAGGGAATCATCTCCGCGAGGCCACGCAGAACGAACGCGGTACCGATGAGCACCTGCATGACGAACGTGTCGCCGCTAGCGAGAGCGTTGAACAGAAACAGGGCGAATCAGCACACACCGAGTCCAGCGTGGAGTAGGCCGGTCCGTCGACCCTCGGGCTCTCGAAAACCAACAGCGTCCACCTGTTCTCTCATAACAATTCACTCCTCTCACTGGTCACGTCGGTTCTGGCATAGATCTCCTTTGTTCCGAACTGCTGTCACGGTTCGAGTGAGACAAACTCCAGACTGCGCTCGTCGAGCAGCCGCCTCGCGGTGTCTGTGACCGACGGGGCCACCAGGACCCCCCGGACGGTCGTGCCCTCGTGGAGGTCACGGTCGAGTGCCGCGACGTACCGGTTGAGTTGGCTGACCGCGTCGGGACCGACACGTCGACGTTTCAACTCGACGATCACGACGTTCCCGTTGCTGTCTTGGCCGTAGATATCCACCGCGCCGGCGGGGGTTTCGCGCTCGGTGGCCCGGGGCTCGAACCCCGGCTCCAGCAGTGACGGCTCCGCGAGGATGCGCTCGCGCAGGTCCGCCTCGGTTCCGGTCAAGACGAGTTCGGCGGCGTCGGTCGCCTCGTAGGCCGTCGCGTGGACGACACGCCCGAACCGGACGACCAGTTTCTCGTCGGGGCTGGTCCGGTGGCTCCGGACGACCAGGTGGTCGTCCTCGATGTCTGCCTCGTGTGTGCAACCCGGCGGCTGCCAGTTGACCGGTTGCTGTCCCTCGTCGGTGTGGACCAGCACCGTCCCGTCCGGCTTGAGCACGACTAACCGGTCACCGGAGTCGAGTGTACTCGCGGCGCGACCGTCGTACTCGACACGGCAGCGACCGAGCAGGGTACACAGGCTGTCACCGGCCGTCTCGATGAGTTCGAGTGTCGTCTCGTGGTCGGGGTCGACGGCGGTTCGCAGCGCCTCTGTCACGGCACAGACTAACCCACTGACCCACTAAAACCGCACCATCCGAGGCCAACAGACGGGCAGTCCGGGGTCGCGTCGCCCGGTGGCGTGTCACAGTCTGTGCGGTCTCCGGGTGGTGACAGTTTCTCACCGTGTGTCCGACGGGCCGGGCGGAGTGAGGCGGTCGGGCGGACAGTACCGCCGCAGTGCGAGCACCAGCAGGTCCCGCGCGGTCACGCTGTCGAGCCAGGTCAGGCCGATGGCGTCGTGAAACAGCGCCTTCAGAAACCCGACAGTCCGACGCAGACGACGCAGTTCACCGACCGTCTCGACACGAACGAACAGCCCCGTTGCCCGGCCGGTCGGGGTGTCGAACCCGGGCCACACCGGCAGGTATACCCTAACGCCGTCGCCGGACACGTGGTAGACAGCATCGACACCGAGTGTATCGACGGTTCGGGGAAACACAGCACGGTCGTACCGCCCCCGGTACCGCCAGTCTGCGCCGGTGAGCGCGCCGACGGCGTCACCGGGCCCGGCGAGCACCGCGACGAGACGGCGCTCGCCGGCCGCCCAGTGTGCGTAGTACACCTCCACCTGTCCGTCGACCGCGAGCGCCGCCAGCGCACGCTCACCCACGGAACCCACCACCTGTTCGCATCGGTGCCCGCTGGTCGCGTCCTGAAACAAAACTGCCGGGGTCACGGGGTCGTCTGGCCCGATGTCGACGGTGTCTGGCGGGTCCGCGCCTGTTCTCAACGGTGGTGGACGGACCCACACGGACTGCTCGACGGTCTGTGGTGGCACCGACAAAGGCTCAGGCTTAAGACCACGCCGACCGGGCCTTGTGACATGGACACGGAGTACGAACTCGCTGTCGAGAACACGCCAGACACAATCTCGGCTGGAACCGCACTGCTCTTACTGCACCCGAGTATCGGCGAGACCGACCGTATCGATACACAGTTCCTGAAGACTGACACCGACCACATGCTGGTCGTCTCGACGCGTACGACCGCCCGAGAGGTGGGCCAGAAGCTCGAACACTACGGCGTCGACGCCTCACAGGCGACCATCATCGACGCGGTCTCGGCCGAGCGTGGCTACACCCGGCGGCAGAGTGACGACGTTCGCTACGTCGCCCAACCGGGCAATCTCGACGATCTCGTCTCGGAGATCGAGCGGTTTCTCGACGAGACAACGGGGAAGCGCCGTGTCAGCGTCGACTCTATCACCGAGATGGTGTACTACGCCGACGAGGAACAGACACACGCCGCCGTCGGGCGCATCCTCGACCTGCTCGCGGAGCACGACGCGGTCGGGCTGTTCCACCTGGCCCGGGGAGTTCACGACGAGGACGTCGTCGCGGCGTTCCGCGAGCGTTTCGACGGTGTCATCGAACTCGACGCCGACGGTGCTGTCTCCACCTCGATGACCTGACCCCCCGGGTTCGGTCTCGACGCTCTCGTGATAGCACAATCGACGGGTGGTGCGGGTGGGATTCTGTTCTTCTGGAAAACACGGGGAATTTGACCTGCTTCACGAACAGTTAAGAGGGGTCGCACGAACCTCTATGTCGTATGCCGGAATGTCAGAACTGCGGTGCATTCGTGACGGCTGATTATGCCCGTGTTTTCACACCGAACAGCGTCGACGCGCCGAGGGTCTGCCCACGGTGCGAGGACAAGATACGCGACGGAGCAGACGTCCGACAGGCGCGGTCGACCCGTCGGGGATAACCTCCGAGCGGTCTCCGTTCACCGGAGCAGTCTGCGTGCCTCGGTAAAGACGTCGTCGAGGCGGTCGGGGTCACGTGCCTCCGCCGTGATTCGCACGACAGGTTCGGTCCCGCTCGCACGCACCAGAAACCACGCATCCCCGCGTTCGACCCTGACACCGTCGAGCGTTGTGACCGCGTCGTAGCGGTCTGCCCGCTCTCGGACCGTCGCCATCGTCGCCTCCCTCTGTTCTACCTCGACGCTCGTGCGGCGAAGCGGGTAGGTCTCGACCGCACCGGCACGCTCGGAGAGCGGTCTCTCGGCCGCGAGGGCGGCGAGTCTACACGCCGCGAGCGGGCCGTCCGGACAGAGGCTCTCGTCGGGCCAGATCCAGGCCCCGCTCGGTTCGCCGCCGAACGCGACCCCGGACTCGCTCGCGGCCGCGGCGACGTACACGTCTCCGACCGGTGTCCGGACGGTGTCGATACCGGCCGCCGCGAGGTGGTCCTCGACTGCGAGGCTCGTGTCCACCGGGACGGCGACACGCCCCCCGGCACGGGCGGCCTCGCGCCCGAACACCGCGAGCAACACGTCGCCCGACAGAAACTGCCCGGTCTCGTCGACCGCGCGCATCCGGTCCCCGTCTCCGTCGTGGGCGACCCCCAGGTCGGCGTCTGTCTCGGCGACCAGTGTGGCGAGTGACTCACAGTGTGTGGCGGTCGGTTCACTCGGCCGGCCGGGAAACGCACCGTCTGGCTGTGCGTTCAGCGTCTCGACCGCACAGCCGAGGTCGCCGAGCGCGTCGGCGGTGACCCCGCCGACACCGTTCCCGATATCGACCACGACCGACAGTTCGCGGTCGAGTGTGACCGCGCCGACGAGCGCCTCCCGGTGTCGGTTGCCTGCCTCGCCTGCTGTTCGTTTTCCGAAGCCGTCCCACGCGGCCAGCGCCGTCTCGCCGGCCTCAACCCGCCCGGCGATGCGCTCGCGCCCGGCGGCGTCGAACGCCTGGCCGCTCGGCTGCCAGAGCTTGATACCGTTGTCCGCCGGTGGGTTGTGCGAGGCCGTGACGGCGACCCCCGCGTCGGCGTCCATCCACCCGACGGCCCGCGCGAGCGTCGGTGTCGCCGCCAGCCCGATATCGACCACGTCGGTCCCTGACTCACAGAGCCCGGCCGCGAGTGCGTCGACCATCGCACGGCCGCTCTCGCGGGCGTCCCGGCCGACGACGACCCGTTCGGTGTCGATACCGAGAGCGCGTCCGATCTCGAGTGCGAGCTCTGCCGTGACCGTCTCGCCGACCGGACCCCGTACACCGCTGGTCCCGAACATACCTGTGACTCGCGGGCGGGCGGCTTTGGGCTGTCGGTCCGTTACTCCGAGGCCCGCTCCTGGCGGGCGGCCTCGCGTTCGAGTTCGCGGTCGATGTCGTCTTGCAGGTTCGACATCGACTCGACAGTGACCACGTTTCCTCCGCCGGGGTCGACCACCATCACCTCGGTCCCCTCTTCGATCTCGCTGTTCATGCTGCGTGCCTGATAGTACGGATTGAACCCGCCGCTGTCGAGCTTTACCTCCCCGTCCGTCGCGGTGACACGGTCAGTGACCCGGCCGGTCTGACCGCGCAGCGACGAGGAGTCACTGGTCTGCCCCCCGTCGGCCCCGCCGTAGATATCGAGTTGCCGGTAGGCGTACAGCGTCACGGATGCACTGACCAGCACCGTCACCGACATCGCGAGCAGGAGAATCACGCCACCGCCGAACAACGCCCCCACACCGACGCCGACGATACCCGCCATGAACAGCGCGACGCCCGCGACAAAGAAGTGTGCCCCCGGCGCGAACGCCTCGGCGACGATCAGGGCCGCACCGAGGAGTATCAGGAGCAGCGGAAAGTTCGAGAGCGCCAGGCCAAACACCATACACGATGTAGTAGTGCCCGTCAAATAACTGTTCTGGGTCCCGACCCCCCGTTCGCGAGCCGGCCGTCTATCACCAGCACGGCGCACCCGGAACCACGGCGTTCCGCGTACAGCCGACCCTGTCGGAGGCACCGGTCACGGCGAGTTCGGCGGCTGTGAGCACCACCCGTCCGGTGACAGTGACGAGCGCGAACCCGACGACTGCCCTGTGCTAACCCGTAGCTGGGGCTCGGCTACCGGGAACGCAAACTGCAAAGCTGTCGCGCCCAGGCGTACCGGTATGACGACGGTCGTTCTGCTGGCCGACCCCCCGGGGGCTGTCGCCCCGCTCGGGGCGCTCGTTCCGGACCTGCTCTCGGCGACAGAGGCTCGACAGCTCTCCCGTGCGATGCTCGCGGACGTCGCCGTGACTGTCCAGCGTGGCGAGGCCGACCTGCTGGTGAACTACCCGGCCGACGACGGGTCGGTGGCGTCCGGGCTCCGTGACCTCCTCGACGGGGCGGCTCCGGAGCCAGACAGCGTGCGATACGAGCCACAGATTGGTTCGAACAGGGCGGCCCGCGTCGGCAACGCGCTCACGCATCTCCTGCGCGAGGAGGAGAAAAAAAGCGCCGCGGTGGTCGACCAGACGGCCGTCTTTCTCCGGCGTGAACACGTCGGCCGGGCGGCGATGCTCCTCCGGACGAGCGACGTGGTGCTCGGGCCCGCACCCGGTGGTCGGGTCGCGTTTGCCGGTTTTCGTGAACCGATCGAGTTCACCGACAGCTACGCCACCCCGGCGCTGGCGACGTTCGCCGAGCGTGCCGCCGCGGCCGCTCTCGGTGTCGACTTTCTCCCGATGACGCCGCTGGTCGAGCGCCCCGCTGACCTGACGACGGCGCTTGCGGTGCTCGCCGCCAGGCGCACGGCCGACCGACGACTCCCACCCCGGACGGCCGCCCTGCTCGACGGCTGGGACCTCTCGGTGGCTGCCGACGGCAGCCTCTCCCGGCCGTCCGACAACGATTAGAGGCCGGCCCGACAACCCTCTCCCGTGGTGAGGTAGCCTAGCCCGGCCAAGGCGCCTGCCTTGAGAGCAGGTGTCCGAGAGGACTCATGGGTTCAAATCCCATCCTCACCGTCCGGTGAGACCCGTTGTCTCCCGCCACAGAGCAGCCGCTCGGCGGTTTCCTCACACTGTACGCCAGAACTGGGATTTGAACCCAGAATCCCGTGAGGGAACACGCTCTCCAAGCGTGCGCCTTACCGTTCGGCCATTCTGGCCCGTCCGAACCTAGCAAGAGACCCGAACTAATCTCTTTCGTTCCGTCACAACGGGACCACCCGATGCCGTGTCGGTCGACACACTCCGGTGTGACCGCCGGGGCCGCCGGAGCCGTCCGGTGTTCAGTCTGTCGCCGCGACGGCCTCCACCTCGACGGCGACTCCTTTCGGGAGTGCGGCCACCTCGACCGCGCTCCGGGCCGGCGGGTCACCGTCGAAGAAGTTCTCGTAGACGGTGTTCATCTGCTCGAACTCGTCGATGTCGGTCATGTACACCGTCACCTTCAGGAGGTCGGCCGTGCCCGCGCCGGCCGCCGACAGAACGGCTTCGAGGTTCTCCATCGCCTGCTCGGTCTGGACGTCGATACCCGCGCCGTCGAGCAGGTCACCCGCCGGGGTGAGCGGGATCTGACCCGCAGTGAACACCAGATTGTCGGTTGCCGTGGCCTGACTGTACGCGCCGACCGCCGCCGGCGCATCGTCTGTGCTGACCGTGCGTCGCATGTAGAAACGCGCGCACCGACACGATATAAATCTCCGGGACCGAAAACGGAGCACTACGCTCATTACACTGGCCGGTCTACCCGGCCCCATGCCCGATGCGGTGTCACCGGTGGTCGCGGACCTTGCAGAGCTTGTCGGTCCGGGTGAAGACGATATCCTGGCCGAGATGGAGACACACGCCGAGCTGGAGTCGTTTCCGACTGTCGGGCCGGCAGTCGGTGGCTGGCTCGCGCTGCTCGCCCGTGCCGTCGACGCCGAGCGGGTGTTCGAGTTCGGCTCCGGGTTCGGCTACTCGGCGTACTGGTTCGCCCGCACACTCCCCGCCGACGGCGAGATAGTCCTGACAGAGGTCGATGCCGACGAGCTCGCGCTCGCTCGGGAGTACTTCGAGCACGCCGGCCTGGCGGACCGTGCCCGGTTCGAACACGGCGACGCGCTCGACACCGTCGAACGGTACGACGGCCCGTTCGATGTTGTGCTCATCGACAACGAGAAGCAGCGCTACCGGGCGGCGTTCGAGGCAGTCGAGCCGAAGCTCCGGTCGGGGAGTCTGGTCCTCGCGGACAACGCCGTGACCGCCGGCCACGTCGACCGGGAGGCGGTCCGCGCCCTGCTGGCCGGCGAGGACGTAGCCGCGAGTAACGGCTCCCGGGGTATCGCCGACTACCTCTCTCTCGTCCGCGAGCGGTCGGATGTCGAGACCGTCTTGCTACCGCTCGGCGAGGGTGTCGCCGTGAGCCGACTCCGGTGAGTCGACACCCCTGGAGGGGCTGTCGGCCCCCGGCGTGCCCGGTCTGAGGAGCGCGCCCCCTTCGACACGCTCAGCCCGAACTGTCATGTGGCCCCCGACTGTAATATGCGTATGGACAAGCACGTGCTCGTTCCCGTCGACGGGTCCGACAGTTCGTGGGAGGCATTCGACTACGCGCTCGAGGAACACCGGGAGGACCGGCTCACGGTCCTCCACGTTATCGACCCGATGCAGGGCGACTACGAACCGGACGAGGCGGAGACGGGGGCGGTCCAGCGGAGCGAGAAGGTCGAAAGTGAGGCCCGCGAGCGACTCGACGCGGCCGGTATCGACGACGCGACGACCGTCGTCAGGGAGGGCCGGCCGGCCGACGAGATCGTCGCCGCCGCCGACGCCGACGAGATCGACCAGGTGGTGATGGGGAGCCGTGGGCTCTCGGGTGTGAAACGGCTCCTGCTCGGGAGTGTCGCCGAGACCGTCGTTCGGCGGGCGGAGGTGCCGGTCAACATCGTCCGGTGAC
>JAQCNM010000020.1 GCA_028275025.1 Halovenus sp. | reverse complement strand
GGTGACCCCGCCGGTCACGCGGTCGCCCCGGTCAGCGGTTCGATAGCGATCTCCATCTCGACCTCCTCGACGTCCCAGGTCTGGCGGTGACCGTCGTCGACCGTGCCGAACTCCGCGGCCCGGACCTCCCGGGCCACCAGGTCCTCGTGACGCGAGACGAGCCCCGAGACCCGCTCGTCGTCGACAGCGAGGTCGACCCGGATCTCGGCCTCGAGCTCCAGGTCGAGCTCCTTTCGCATCTCCTGGACCCGGCGGATGACCTCCCGGGCGTACCCCTCGCTCTCGATCGGCTCGGTGATACTGGTGTCGACGTAGACGACCCCCTTCTCGCCGAGTGCCTCGAACGCCGAGGCGGCGACCGACTCGGGTGTCTTTCTGACGAACTCGACCATCTCGGCGTCGAGTGACACCGACAGCCCGGTCGCGTCGGCGACGGCCGCCTCCAGTGCCTCGACCGTCGGCTCCTCGACCCGGGCGCTGTTGAGTGCCGCCACGATCTCCCCGGCGTCCTCGCCGAACGCGGGGCCGAGCAGACTCATGTCTGCCTCCGCGGCGTAACGCACACGCTCCCAGGCGGTGTCCGGCCCGACAACCTCGACATCGCGTGCGTTGAGTCGCTCGGCCACGAGCGCCCGCCGGGCCTCGACGGCTGTCGCGAGCTCCGCGCTGTCGACGTCGACGATAACCTGTGGAACCGGCCAGCGGAGCTTGCGCTCGGCCCGCTGGCGGGCGTTCGACCCCGCCTCCTCGACGGCACGGACTGCCGCAACTTCGGTTTCGAGTGTCTCGTCGTGCTGTGCCGGGGGTTCGGGCCAGTCGGCCATGTGCACCGTCGGGTGACCAGCCTCGCCCGTGAGCGCACCGTACAGCTCCTCGGTGGCCAGCGGTGCAAACGGGGCCATCATCGCGACCGTGTCCGCGAGCACCCGGTACAGCGTGGCGTAGGCGGCCCGTTTCGAGTCCGACGCGGACTCGGCCCACATCCGTTCGCGAACCTCCTGGACGTAGAACCGGGAGACGTCCTCGACGACGAACTCGAGCAGTTCCTCGACAGCCCGGTCGTTCTCGTAGTTCTCCATTGCTTCTGTCACTGTCTCGACGGTGCTCGCGAGCCGCGAGAGCACCCACCGGTCGACCACCGCCAGGTCGTCTGCCACGTCGGCAACAGACACGCTCTCGGGGTCGAATCCGTCGGCGGCCATGTACGGGAGCGGGAACCGCACCACGTTCCAGAGGATGTTCAGCCGGCGCTGCATCGTCTCGGTGCGGTCCCAGGAGAAGTTCATGTCCTCCCCGCGGGGTGTGATCGACAGCAGGAACAGCCGCATCGGGTCTGTGCCGTACTCCTCGATCACCTCGTGGGGGTCGATGCGGATGTCCCGTGACTTCGACATCGCCCGGCCGTCGGGCATGAGCGCGTGGCCGTGCATCACGAGCGTCTCGTAGGGAACCTGCTCGACCGAGACGGTCCCCATCCCGAGTTGTGACCAGAACCACCCCCGGGTCTGGTCGTGGGCCTCGATAACGAGATCCGCCGGCCAGAGCTGGTCGTAGCTGTCGGTCGTCGAGGGGTACTCGAGTGCGCCCCAGGAGGCAACCGACGAGTCGAGCCACACGTCGAACACGTCGGGGACACGCTCGTAGACGACACCGTCCTCGGTGATGGTCAGGTCGTCGACAGTCCCCTTGTGCAGGTCGACAGTCTCCGGGTCGATATCCTGGTCGACGCGGGCCGCAAGCTCCTCGCGACTCCCGACGACAATCGCCTCGTCCATGTCGCCGTCCCACCCGTCGTCCCGTGTCTCACCCTCCCCCTCGGCGGTGCCCGCGGGCAGCCAGATGGGTATCGGCGTCCCCCAGTAGCGCTGCCGGGAGACGTTCCAGTCCGGGGCCTCCTCGACGAAGTCACGGAACCGGTTCTCTCGGGCCCACTCGGGGTGCCAGTCGCTGTCCCCGATGTTGTCGAGGAGCTCGCTCTTTACCTCGGTGACGTTGATGAACCACTGGTCGGTGACAATCTGGACGATACCCGTATCACAGCGCCAGCAGTGGCCGTAGCTGTGCTCGACCGTTCCGGCGTGGAGCATCAGCCCCTTCTCCTGGAGGTCGGCGATGATGTCGTCGTCGGCGTCTTTCACGAACTGGCCGGCGTACGCCCCGGCGGCGTCGGTGAAGACCCCGTCCGACCCAACCGGACAGAACGTCTCCAGCCCGAGTTCGACCCCGCGCTCGAAGTCCTCCTCGCCGTGACCGGGCGCGGAGTGAACCAACCCCGTCCGGTCGGCCTCGACGTACTCGGCTGTGTACACCTGCCCGGCCGACTCGCCGTCGGGTGCCTCGGGCACCATCTCGCCCAGCGGGTGGTCGTAGCCCCACCCCACGAGCTCCGAACCGGACCGCTCGGCGACGACCTCGTGGTCGCCGTAGCCGCCGACCCCGACGACCTCCTCGACACACTCCGCGGCGACCCAGAGGATATCGCCGCCGACCCGCACCGCCTGGTAGGTGAACTCGGGGTCGGCAGCGACGAACGTGTTCGCGGGGATCGTCCAGGGTGTGGTCGTCCAGACGACGAGATACTCGTCCGCTCCGTCGGTGGCGTGTGCCGCTTGAAGCGGGAACTTCACGTACACCGACGGGTCGTCGACGTCCTCGAACTCTACCTCGTTTTTGGCGATGGCCGTCTCACAGCGCGGACACTGCGTGATCGAACGCTCGCCCTGCTCGACGAGCCCCCGGTCGTGGGCCTGCGCGAACCCCCACCAGGCGGCCTCCATGTACTCGGGCTGGACCGTCTTGTACGGGTTCTCCCAGTCCATCCAGACACCCATCTCCCGGAAGTCCTCGGTCAACTGCGCGAGACTGTCTTCGGCGAACCCGCGACACGCCTCGACAAACGCGTCGACACCGTAGGCCTCGATGTCCTTTTTATTCTCGAACCCCAACTCCGCCTCTACCTTCGTCTCGATCGGTAGCCCGTGCATGTCGTAGCCCGGGCGGTCGAAGACGTCGTACCCCTGCATCCGCTTGTACCGGATGTAGCAGTCCTTCAGGCTCTTGTTCCAGGCGTGGCCCATGTGCGCCGAACCGGAGGTGTACGGCGGCCCGTCCAGAAAGTAGTACGGCTCTGCGCCCGCTCGGTGCTCGACAGTGCGCTCGTAGGCGTCGACCGCGTCCCAGTGTTCGAACACCCGGTCCTCTACGGCGTCCGGGTCGTACTGGTCGCTGACGGCCTCGAACCGCTCGCGACCGCTGGCGTCCTCGCTCATACATGTACAATCTGTCGCCGGGATTAAAGCCTACTCGGTTGGCGAGGCAGTCTTCGGGCGCTCGCTGTCGCGGCGACTGTGCGTGAACGGCACACGCCCGAGGCGACGGTATTGGTCACCCCTGCTAACTCACACCCACGACCGACAGACGGACACGCCGAGCGTTTCTCGCTGGGGCGACTGGCGTGGGACTTGCCGGCCTCGCCGGTTGTCTCGGTGTGCTTGAGAACGGCGGCGGCGAGACGACTCTGAGCAGTGCCTCGCGGACAGCCACCTTCGAGGATGCGCGAACGGGCGAGACGCTGTCTATCGCCGACATCGACAGGCCGGTCGTGCTGCACACGTTCGCCACCTGGTGTTCGACCTGTCTCAGCCAACAACAGACCCTCGACACACTCTACGAGCGTCGGGGCGACGAGATAGCGATGGTGGATCTTACCATCGACGCGAACGACGACCCCGGGGACATTGTCGACCACGCCGAGCGCAACGGGTTCGACTGGCGGTTCGGCGTCTCGCCGGCGGCGCTGACGAGCAGCCTCGTCGACGATATCGGCCAGCGGGTCGCTATCGCCCCACAGGCTCCGGTCGTCGTGGTCTGCCCCGACGGGAGCGGGGAGGTCCTCGGAAAGGGTGTCTCGGCCGGAGCGATCGAGACGGCTCTCGACACCCGCTGCGCATGACAGCGTCGTCGCTGGTATCGCACTTCTGGCTGGGTGTGTTGACGCCGCTGACCGCGGTCTGCACGATACCGTTGTACCCCGCCTTTATCGCCTTTCTCGCCAGCGCCGACGGTGATGGCCGGCGACGGTCGCCGGTGTTGCTCGGCCTGCTCGTGGTTGCCGGCGTCGTCACGTTCATGGCCGCTGTCGGCGTGGTGTACTCGCTCGTGCTCGGCGAGGCTATAAACAACGCCGTCGAGACGTTCTCCCCGGTCGCGTTCTGGCTGCTCGGTGGTGTCGGCGTGGTGATGCTGGTCCGACCGACGCTGTTCGCGGAGCTCCCGACAGTCGAACCACCACAGTCGACGTACCCCGCCGTGAGTGCGTTCAGCTACGGTTTCTTCTTCGGTGCGATTATTATCCCGTGTAACCCCGGTCTGATTGCGACGTTTTTCAGCACGACACCGGTGCTGTACGACACCCAACTCGAGAGTATGCTCGGGTTTGTCTCCTTTGGCCTGGGGCTTGGCGCACCGCTGCTCGGTTTCGCCCTCGTCTCCGAGTCGGTCGGCCACAGATTGACACGCCTGCTCGCCCGGCACAGCAGCTACGTCTACCGCATCACGGGGCTCATCGTGCTCGCAGTCTCTGTTTACTACATCTGGTTCGTGCTCCCGACGGTGCCGCCGGTGTTCGGCTAGGCGTCGAGATACGCCGCCTGCACGTCGACAATCTCGGCGGAACCCCCGCAGTCGGCGTACCGGCGAAGCGGTTCGGCGTTCAGGTCGAGAAACGTATCCCCACCCCACTCCACCGTCGAGAGCACCGCCTCGGCCTGTTCGCGCTCGCCCAGAATGACCAGTGCCCCGGCAAACGCCTCGGCGGTGGTCAACTGGAACGGACTGCCGAAGTTGACCGGGTTGGCGGCGACGAGAAACGGAAGTGCCCGGTGTGTTCCGCGGAGGTCGAACGCCTCGCGCTCGGCGGTCTCCCACGAGCAGTCCAGCGCTACCAACCGGTCGGACGCGGTGCGGTCGGCCGGAGAGAGTGCCTGCTCTGCGAACGGGTTGAGCACGACCCCCGGTGGTGTAGCCCCCGCGCTGTGGTGTAGCTGTGCCACGTCGAACTGGTCGAGTCGGCGCGCCGTGCACTTCTCGGGGTCGTCGTCACCCTCGTAACGAACGTGCAGGTCCACATTACACTGTACGGGCGGGTGCTGTATATGCGCTGTGTCACAGCGGTAACAGCGCGGAAGCCCACCGGCTTTAGCCGTGGGAGGAAGCGCGTAAGCTTGATCTGACTCCGGCTCGTAAGGATAGATATGTCCCACAGGCCCAGAAGTGGTCGGTGGGACGGGCTGTCCGTCAGCCAGCCCCGGAGTCAGGGGACAACGAACGAGTCCCTCCGACTCCCTGCTCGAACGTCGCCTGAGAAAGCCCCGGATCAGAACGTCCGGGGCGTGGGGCTTTCGG